>CBKWLJ010000639.1:0-4202 GCA_966675205.1 uncultured bacterium | reverse complement strand
CCAAATTGCCAAGGAGCGTTGGTATAAAGGTTCGGCTTGGCTGTAGTTCCCCTGTTCCCAGTACAGCCCTGCCAAATTGTTGAGACTGGTGGCAACATGGGGATGCTCTTTGCCCAGCACTTTCTCGTAGATTGCCAAGGAGCGTTGGAACATAGGTTCGGCTTGGCTGTAGTTCCCCATTTCCCTGTACAGAGAAGCCAGATTGTTGAGACTGGTGGCAACATGGGGATGCTCTTTGCCCAGCACTTTCTCAGAGATTGCTAAGGAGCGTTGGAACATAGGTTCTGCCTGGGTGTAGTTTCCCTGTTCCCGGTACAGCTCTGCTAGATTGTTGAGGCTTTCTGCAACATCGGGATGCTCTTTGCCCAGCACTTTCTCCACTATTGCCAAGGCGCGTTCTTCTAGGGGAATGGCAGTAGCGTACTGACCTTGATTGTAAAGCTGATCTGCTTGCTGAATCAGCCGCTTAGCTTCCTCCAGTTCGGCTGACTGTTCTGCTGTTAGAGGAGGATTGGCTTGCCCTACCACTGGTGCTGGGACTCCAGCCAGTAACCCCATGACTCCGATTAGCGTAACAGCCCACGGTAGCGCTTTCCTGACTCGTGCTTTTCCCTTCATCATTGCGATGCCTCACTCTCTTACCCAGTTTTTCTATCTCTCCAAGAACTCAGCTTATGCAGATCATAGGAAGATTTTTGACTTTGCCCGAACACAATAAATCTTTGGCTGGTAATCGTTAGGACGGGCAATGCGTCCCATCCCACAAAACAATAACTCTTGTGGGGTAGGCGACACGAGCAGCCCAATAAATTTGCAGTCTAATGATATTGATGTAGGGATGTACTGAAACTTTGCACTCAAAACCCAGAGTAGGACAGATGGGAACGTCGCAAGAGCAGTTTAGCAGTGGAGCGATCGCCTAAAATAATACAACCCGTATGAAACATCCTGAATATGATACCAGTCGTCATTAAACCCTCATCTTGGCTAACGACAGGCATTCGAGTTGAAAAAATAAATAATCTCAATCTCTTCAAATTTACTGAAGAACTTGGTGAGCGGATGAAAGAACTTCTGGAGAAGAAAAAAGGTGATTTACTTACCCCAGAAGAAGCGGCTGAATTGGAGGCGATCGGAGAATTAGATACGATTTTCAGTTACATCAACGCCATAATTGCCTCTCAACCGTGACAATTCCTAACAGTATCCAAGAATTTGTACGGCAACGCGCTAATTTCCAGTGTGAATACTGCCATTACCCAGAATTTCTCAGTACATCTCCCCTGACAATCGACCACATCATGCCACAGTCTTTGAGGGGTTCGGACAATGTGGATAATTTAGCCTTAGCTTGTCGCCGTTGTAATGAACGTCACTATAACTTTATAGTCGGGATTGACCCTGAAACCCAACAAGAAGTCCCCCTCTTTAATCCCCGTCAGCAACAGTGGTCAGAACATTTTATCTGGACAGCAGACGGTATCAAAATTATTGGCATCACACCTACAGGTCGAGCCACTTGTAATAGACTCGATCTCAATGATGAACGTCGCGCCGATCGTTTCATCCAAAAATCTCGGCAATTTTGGGTGCAAGGGGGTTGGCATCCCCCAAAACAAGACCCATGTCAGAGTTAAATAGAGGCGAGTGGAGTGGCCAAATTAATGAGATAACGCTCATCTGGTGGGTTGCACCTGCGCCTAACCCACCCGACAAAAAAAGTGTGAGTCTCCTGTGCAATTGTCCCCTGATTTGGGAACTCTAATCAAAGATGACGAAAGACTGTGCCTAATGCATCGTGCGATCGCCATCACTCACACAAATTATCACGGGACTTCTACAATGCCCTATCAAAACATTACTGCCACTCTTTCATCCGCCGATGTCCAAGAAATCAAAGCCGCACTGCAAACCATCGAACAAAAGCTACCCTTCCTGATTAACCTCACCACCGAAGAACGACGCCGACTCTATAAGATGGGTGCAAAAAGTCTCACCTTTGTCAATAACAGCCTCACTGCCGCCCAATCCAACCGCGATATCCTCCCAGCTAGCTTCGACTTAGACGAATTTTCACGAGACTATCAGCTAGCAACCGCACTCACTGAAATCTTCTTCGGACTGCAACAACTCCACGAAAAGGTGGATGATACCCTCATGGCAGTCAGCAGCGAAGCCATGAGCAGCAGTCTCACTGTCTATGATTACGTGAAGACGGCAGCAAAAAAGACACCCGGACTCAAAACCCTTGCCGAACAATTAGGCGAACGCTTTAAAGCCATCCGCACCAAACCCACCAAGGCTGATTCAGGCGCATAGACGCTAGACAGACTCATCGCTCACTAATAATACATCTCGCATTATCTTTCCATGGTAGGGGCACGGCATTGTCGTGCCCTTATTGTTTGTTGTCCACTCGTCAACGAGTCATAGAATCTCACCGACGAAATTTGAGAACTCATCAACGAATCATAGAACCTCACCGACGAGACTTGGGAACTTATCAACGAGTCATAGAACCTCACCGACGAAACTTGAGAACTCACTCACGAGACTTGGGAACTCATCAACGAGTCATAGAACCTCATCAACGAGTCATAGAACCTCACCGACGAAACTTGAGAGCTCACTCACGAGACTTGGGAACTCATCAACAAGTCATAGAACCTCATCAACGAGACTTGATAACTGCCGACGAGTCATAGAAACTGATTAATATCGTTTTCCCAAGTAATTGTAAAAACTCTAATCATTCTCCCCCCTTTTTAAGGGGGGTTGGGGGGGATCTAAATGTGTAGCAAGTTGCAGGTAAATTGATATAACGAATCTTCTGAGTATAAGCGTGAGTCATGAGGGAACGACAATGTCGTGCCCCTACATAGCACAAAACAGCATCTACAGCAAAATTAGTATGCAACCTATCACATCCCTGTAGACCCGGTTACTCAATGAAATTAGTTTTCTTGAGAACCCATGCTATTTTTATGTATTTGAAGCTGACTTACTGAATATTGCTTAATAAAGATAGAAATGTACAAACTTCCGACTATTAAAAATGAAACACTCCGCTTAAATGCCCTCACGCATCGCTCCTATGTCAACGAACACCCTGATGCAGGCGAACATAATGAGCGTTTAGAATTTCTAGGTGATGCTGTGCTGGGTTTTGTAGTTGGAGAACTCCTCTATCAACGTTACCCAGAAATGAGTGAAGCTCAACTCACTCGTCTGCGCTCTAATTTGGTCGATGAAAAACAATTAGCGAAATTTGCTCTCCAGTTAGGTATAGGTGATGTAATCCGATTGGGTAAAGGTGCAATTAAAGAGGGCGGTCGAGAAAATCCATCATTACTCAGTGATACCTTTGAAGCTTATATTGCTGCTTACTTTCTAGAGTCGGGGATTGAAGCAGTCCAAAAATTTGTTGAACCCCTGTTTAAATCAGTAGCTGACAGTATCGTTTTTCCTCAATCCGATGCAGAGCCCAAAAGTCTTGTAGACTCTAAAGGTCGATTTCAGCAGTGGGCGTTGGCAAAGTTTGTCCAAAATCCTGAATATTTCATCATTGCTGAATCTGGCCCCGATCATGCTAAGGAATTTACGGCTGAAGTTCGCGTGAATGGCAAAGTCTACGGTTTTGGCACAGGCCGGAATAAAAAAGAAGCTGAGAAACGTGCTGCCGAAATCGCACTAAAGGAAGTTGGACTTGTTTAATTCACGACTAAAGTCCTTTTTCTTCTTCCCTCCTGCCTCCTGCCCTCTGCCTTTTTTGTAAAGTTTTGTAAATAACGCGAATAAAATCCTGAAGTTGGTCTGATTAGTCTACAGGGGGAAATGCATTAGCCCTCGAACAACTGATTTAAGTAGGTGATTAATCATGCCAGATTTCAACAATGATGGATACGACGATCTCGTGGTCGGTGCTCCGGGAGAAGCACCTGGAGCGAGTGGCCAGTCCGGCTATGCCTTTTTGTATAATGGCTCGGCTTCCGGTTTAGTCGCCAAACAAGGGCTGGATCAGAGCGGTTTAGGAGCCAATGAAGCGGGCGATCGCTTTGGCGAAGCCTTAGCAGCGGGAGACTTCAATAATGATGGTTATGACGACCTCGTCGTCGGTGCCCCTGGTGAAGCACCGGGAGCGAGTGGCCAGTCCGGCTATGCCTTTTTGTATAATGGTTCGGCTTCCGGATTAGTCGCCAAAC
>CBKWLJ010000638.1:0-4202 GCA_966675205.1 uncultured bacterium | reverse complement strand
AGCCATATTTTCCATTCACATTAATGGCTGCCAATCCTTCTGAAAACGGACTTAATGAGTGAGCCTGTAAAGGGATGAGTAACTTCCCTGTTTTATCAATGAAACTCCATTGCTGCTGATTGGCAACAATAGCGACTCCATCGGAAAAACTATAAGCAGTATCAAACTTGTCGGCATTTACCCTTTTTCCAGCTTTGTCGATAAAATCAGAGCCATTGTCAAGCCAGACTTTTGCTAATCCTTCCGAAAATGATTCGGCAGCCCTAAATTGGGGTGGAATAACGACATTGCCCTTCGTGTCGATATACCCCCATTTTTCCCCAACTTTGACGGCAGCTAATCCTTCATCAAAAGACATTGCCGATGCATATTGGGGAGCAATGGCAAGTTTACCCACCTTATCGATATAGCCGTATTTGCCGTTAACCAATGCTACAGCTAGACCGTTGTTAAAAGAACCAATTCCCCCCATTTCCGGCTTAATGGCGAATAATTTCTGATCTCCAGCGATGTACTCCGGGGGAATACTCCTGACAAAGTTAAACGACTGACAAAGAAAAGCTGCTACTTCACCTCTGGTAGAACTTTGATCGGGTTTGAGTTGCCGGACATTGGGATAATTGACAGCAAGACGCCTGTTCGTTGCTGCGGCAAGAGCCTGTTTGGCATAGGTAGGAATTTCTCGAGCATCGTCAAACGCTTTTTGCAGAATTTGCTCGGGTTGTTCAGGAACGCTTAAGTTAGCTGCTGTGGCAAGGACGGCAAGAGCTTGTACTCTAGGAATGGGTTGGGAAGGTTGGAAGGTGCCGTCGGGATAGCCAGCAAAAAAGCCTCGTTGGTATGCATCTCGAATGGCTTTGTATGCCCAATGAGTTGTGGGCACATCTTTAAATGCGATCGCAGGACGTTTTACTTCTGCATGAGGAAAAGCATTAAGCATGAGGACGGCAAATTCAGCACGAGTAACGGTGGAGTTGGGTTGAAAGCGTCCATCCGGATAACCACTGACGAGATTTCTTGACTTGAGTTGGTCAATGCAAGCATTCGCCCAATGCGTTTTAGTGTCGGAAAAAGCTAGAGCGGGTTGTGCTAGAAAAAGAAGATAAAGGGCAATGACAATGGCTAGGACAGAGCGGCGAAAATAACCCACCTGCTCAAAAAGGCTAAAACGCTGCCTGTACAAGCTTTCTTCCTTTCTGCCTCCTGCCTCCTGCCTTCTGCCTTCTTGTACTAGAGCGCTCTTGCTGAATTTAAAGGGATACTGCATTTAACTTTCTTGGCATTGTTTCATAAAGTATTCTTCACGACATAAATTTCTTTTTTCGGTTATAGAGCTAAATTACGGCTGATTCGCCCCTGTATCGGATACTGCAATAACTACTTCAAGAGAATTAACGCTCTTTCTTTGTAACTGCTTCATCTAAAGAAAGCGATCGCTCCCTCGATTTCTCCGCGATATCATCAAATATGAAACATCGCACCAACTGGACGATATGGAGGCGCAATCGCCTTTATCAAACCAATTAGTTTTAATTAAAATCTTAAATGGGTGATGACGTTGACGCTAACTTCACCTCTGTTCGTTCTGCGATCGAACGAGCCAACTTTTCAAAATCTCGCTATACATTTCTGACAGCATACAGTAAGGTTAGACAGAGCGATCGCAGAAGTTTTCGGTTTACTGATTGTAGGCTTTCACATGACGATCTAATCGCGCTGAGTGTTGCAAGGTAATATAGTCTGCTGCGATAAGTTTCGGAATCTTGAACTATTGCAGCCAGCAGCTTCTGGTCAAAGGCTATCCAACGGCTAATTCAGAGAACACTATTGATTTCTTGAAGTACTTGCTCTAAAAGAATGGTATTTTTTATTCAATCTCTGGCTTTTTGGTAAGAGTAATAACTTTTGTAACTACTGGCGTAATTTTATAAGTAGGAGTCTGAGTCTGTATTAGATATACACCTCCTAATTTAAGGGAGCAGACTCTATGAATACGCCTTTACTAAAACAAAGCTTATTAGGTTTAGCAGGGTTAGTGGGAGCGGTGGTTCTTGCTTTAATAATCTCCTTATTTACTGCTATCAACGCCAGTACAAACTTTTATTATTCTGTTACTGATTTGGGAACTTTCGGTGGCATCCGAGGCACCGCTAATGGACTCAACGACAAGGGGGAAGCCGTGGGATATATATTCACTAGCAGTGACGAGATGCACGCTATCTTGTGGAGCAACGGCAATATTACGGATTTGGATGCTTTTTTCCCTAGTAGTCCTGAGGGCGGTAGCAATGCTGTGAGTATTAACAATTCAGGGCAAGTTGTGGGCTACTCAGCTACCAACACTGGTCTTTTTTCCGCTATTTTGTGGAGCAACGGTCAAACGACTGACTTAGGTTCTCTCCCTGGTTTTTCTGACGGTAACCTTGCTACTGACATTAATGACTCTGGGCAGATTGTGGGAATATCTGGGATGGTACCCAGACATGCCTTCATGTGGGAGAATGGTCAACTCACTGATTTGGGGCCTGCCAACGCCTTTGTCAGTGAAGCCATGAGCATTAACAACTCTGGGCAAGTGGTCGGCTATTCATATCCATTGGCAAACGGTAAACACGCCATTTTGTGGAACAATGGCACAACAACTGACTTAGGCACTCTTGGTGGCGAAGACAGTTCAGCCTCTGATATCAATGACAGTGGAGTTGTAGTCGGTTGTTCAGACACGAATAATGGAACATCGCACGCTTTTTTGTGGAATAATGGCGAACTCGCTGATTTGGGCACTCTCGGTGGTACTTACAGTTGTGCAAATGCTATCAACAACGCGGGTAAGGTAGTCGGTTCTTCAACGATCGCACCTAGTGGGAATTGGTATTTCCACGCCTTCGTGTGGCAAAACGGCGTAATTACCGACCTGAACACCCTGTTACCCCCCAATTCAGGCTGGGAACTCAGCGGGGCTATCGATATCAATAACAATGGACAGATTTTGGGCAATGGTACATACAACGGTCAACAAAGGGCTTACCTTTTAACACCCGTTACCGTTATAAATTAGGTGAATTTTAGTCAGGACTTCCTCGCTTTTTTTCGTATAGTTGTGAAGCTAGCTCCTTGTTGCTCACAGAGGCAGCGATGGGATGAGTGAGTAAACACGATCAGGTTTGCTTTATCGGAAGCAACAGTGGAGTTGCTACTAAGCGGCGCTTTCCAAGATGCTGGTGAGCGGTTGCAATGATTTTGCCTGCAAAAATAGCGTACTTTGGGGGGTAAAGGGGTGCCATTTTTGCTCAGATAACGGTTCGGAGGCAACCGTAACTAGGGTCGCATGGCTCTGATTATCACAATGCCAGTAGAGAGAAGGAGCTTCCTTGCCATAGGCGTAGCGACTAGCAGCGATCGCATGACCATCGGTGACAATAATATTGGCACTAAAGCTAGTTTCATACTTTCTTGCCATGTCACTCAGGGTTTCGAGGGTAGCGCGTAAGGCATCCACAAGGGTAATTTTGGGAGACGACTGCCACTGATCTAAAAGTAGGGCGAAAATATGTTCGGAGTCCGTTATTCCTTTAATCTGACGGTAAGTAAAATCTGATAGACTTTCTCGTATCGGTCTATACAAGGTTTCCTGAAAATTAGCGATCGCACCATTGTGGACAAATAATAGCTTGTCACTGCGAAACGGCTGACAATTGTTCAGATTTTGCGTTTCACCGGTTTGAGCCAGTCGGACGTAACCTAAAGCACAATTAGACTTGACGTAGTGGCTCAACTCTTCTAGGTTGGTATCATTCCACATAGGGATGGTGTTCCGGTAGAGGAACGGTTGCCCCTTGTCATCGTACCAGCCAATGCCTACTCCGTCGGCACAGACTATCCCTGACTTTAATTCTTGAGGATTGTAACTTTGGTGATACAGCGAGTGCTGGGGTTTATAAAGCAACTCGTCTAGCTGGATGCTAGAGCCAAGGTAGCCAACTAATCGACACATAGAATGGGAGCAATGATTTGTAACACTTCTCCACAGTAGCGCAAGCCAAAATGTGGTAGGGGTTGTGTTCATCAGTCAGGGTGTTGGAGAATTTTCGGAGATCGCTGCTTGCAACCCCTCCTAATAAGAGTGCGATCGCTATTTAGAATTCTAGTTCTAGCTGGTAATCATAACCTGCTTGGTTGAGGGTAGCTTGCAGTTGCTCCAA
>CBKWLJ010000637.1:0-4255 GCA_966675205.1 uncultured bacterium | reverse complement strand
ATCCTCCAGCAAGAAACACAAGCAATTTTGGTCTATCTTCAGGAGGAATTGTCAGAGTATAGCAGGCTCAAATCCTCTAATAATTGCTCGACTTGTTAATTTAAGCCGTTAACAATCTTGCGATCGCTTAAAAGCTAAACTTGAGCCAGAGACTCTACATCGTTGTGAATGCTAATGGCAAGTTTTGTGTTGTTGGTATAGCTTTACTTTTAGTACATCTGTAGAGGTTCAGTGATGACAGACGAAGAACTGCTTGAAATTATTGAACAAGCAGCTAAAGATAAGGCAACATCACTTGACCTCTCGTACCAGGGACTAAAATCGCTGCCTAGTGAAATCGGTCAGCTTACTAAGCTGACACAACTAAAGCTCAACTGCAATCACCTCACTTCATTACCGCATGAAATCGGTACTCTCACTAATTTGACAGTATTAGACATCTACAATAATCAACTTCAGACGCTGCCAACCAGTATTGGAAATCTCTCCAATCTTATATATCTCAACACCAACGAGAATCAATTAAAAACCCTGCCAGAAGCAATTGGTAATCTAAACAACCTAACAGCCCTATACCTCAGCAACAATCAACTCACATCCCTACCCCAAGAATTAGTTGAGCTCACTCAGCTCACCCATCTATATCTCAGCAAAAACCCGCTTCAAACACTGCTAAAAAGAATTGGTAATCTTACCCATCTAAAAGTCCTCTCTTTGAGTGATAATCAACTCCAGGCACTGCCAGCAGAGATTGGAAACCTCATCAATTTAACCGTACTATTCCTAAGTAAAAATCAACTAACTGTATTTCCTCAAGAAATCAGCCAACTGACTAATCTGAGAATGCTATCCCTTAGCAATAACCAACTCCAGACACTGCCAGCAGGAATCGGAAATCTCACTCATCTCATCCAGCTACACCTCAATAATAATCACCTTCAGACGCTGCCAAAAGAAATCGGAAATCTCAGGAATCTAATCCAGCTACACCTCAGCAATAATCACCTTCAGACGCTGCCAAAAGAAATTGGGAATCTGACCCATCTGATACAGTTATCTCTCAGAAACAATCACCTCCAGGTACTCCCCAGAGAAATTAGCAACCTAACTCATCTGATACAGCTATCTCTCGATAACAACCCCCTAACTTTGCCATCTCCAGAGATAGTTCAGCAAGGAGCGCAGGCAATTTTGGCATATCTTCGTGAGCAATTATAGCTTAGAGATTTTTAATGATTTTGACTTTAGGGTCGAGATGAAGTTTACTTTTTTTTCTAACGATTAATCTCTCCCACCCACTGTAACCATAAGTTTCCTCTAATTTCTGCTTGACAATATCTAAGGTAAAAAGAAGTTTTTCCGCTTGCTCTTTACAATATTCAGCTTCATAGACACGAATGCCATGAATCAGCTTATTCCGCATCTTTGCACAAGTGCAGATTTGCTGCCATTCCGGATTGCCAATCACTTCAACAAGGGTTCGGTGATGGGGCTCGTAAATCAACCATTGTTCTTTTAGCGCCGTCAATCCTCTGGCTAAACTGAGTAACTGTTCGGCTGACTTACTGGTAAAACCTGCTGAGACAATAATTTGCCGGAGAGTACGCCTCAGCATCTTTTCCGCCGTAAATACAGCAGTCACCAAGGCTTCTGAACAATACTCATCTCGCATTAAAGATTCTATTCTTTTCTTGGCTTCGTCATATCCTAAAGTGACTGGATACATTTGGAGTGCGGGATACATCGAGAGTAATTAAGGTTAAATACAACCATAGCTGATGTGCGATCGCTACTGAACTACCTATCTTCTGACTTCCGAACCCACTCATGAGAAATACCCCAGCCGTAGACTGGGGTACAGGAGCCTTTTGGTTTCACTCTAACTGTTGATCTACCTGATCTATCCTCGAAACATAGCAGGATTTATTCTGTTTGCTTCTCTACTCCGAGATAGACATTTTTGTGAAGATTACTTGTGTATAAAAATACAATTTTGATTAACCAAGACCTAAAGGGAATAGGGAATGGGAAAGAAGGATTTTCATCCTTAATGTTGTGAGTAAAAGCTCATGCTGCCTGAATTGAAGGGAAATATGGGTAAGCAACAGTTAGAAAGCTTTTGTAGGGTTTCATTTAAGTTTATTGCATGAAAAAAACTAAAAAATGTATCAATAAACACAGACAGTATTTATGACTTTTGAGAGAAGGGAACCCCTTCTAGGGAGTGACGAGAAGCTATTTCCTGCTACCTACTCTTAAAACAGAGTTTTGTGATTTTAATCAATAGGAGAATAATATGACTACAGCTCAAAAACAAGCGAATACAGGAACTAGCAACGAACAGTACAATCTTGTTAGTGTGCTTTACCATTCTTTAGAAGGTGCTGCAACTTATGAGCAGTACATTCAGGATGCTCAGCAGGCTGGAGATAATGACCTCGCTAACTTCTTCCAAGAAGTAAAAGACACCAACAGCAGGCTGGCCCAAAGAGCGAAAGAACTGTTGGGACAGCGCATGAACGGAGGCTAATAACAAACATCTGTTAGTAGCGATCGCTTATCTGTTACTCGTTTTTCTCAACCAGCAATATAACAAAAATGCCAACCGAGGTGAATAGGCTGTCGCAATACCTTTCACCTCGGTACATTCAACCTGTTTTCAGCTTCTGAGTTATACCCGATTATCTGAGGCTAGGATACAGGGTTGAGTGGAGTCGCCCGTTTCAATCTGGATGGTAGTGTGTTCAATATCAAATCGGTCGTGAAGCTCTTGGGCTACCCGTATTAAGAACGCATCACCGGGATACCCTGTCGGCATGACTAAGTGGGCAGTCAGCGCTGTTTCAGAAGCACTCATTCCCCAAATATGCAGATCATGAATTTGAGCAACACCAGGAAGTTCACTCAGATAAGTGCGGATGGCAAGGGGTTCAATTCCTGCGGGTACAGCATCAAGTGCTAAGTTTAAGGATTCCTTGAGGAGTTGCCAAGTACTGATAACAACAACGATAACAATTATCAAACTAACAACAGGGTCGAACCATAACCAACCTGTTGTCAGAATGGCGATGCCAGATAGGACAACTCCCAGAGATACCATTGCATCAGCCGCCATATGCAAAAACGCTCCCCGAATGTTCAAGTTATGCTTTTGACCCGAAAAGAACAGCAGAGCCGTTATTGTATTGATAATGACGCCGACTAGTGCTACTCCAATCACAACACCAGCAGGTACTGAATTGGGATTGCTGAAACGGCGAAGGGCTTCCCACGCAATTCCCCCCATTGCCACAAGCAGGAAGATTGCATTTAAGAGGGCAGCCAAAATTGAGGAACGGCGTAGTCCGTAGGTATAGCGCTGCGTTGGGGGGCGCTGGGAGAGGAGATTCGCGCCTAAAGCCAGCAGTAGCCCTAAAACATCACTAAGATTATGCCCTGCATCAGCAAGGAGGGCGAGGGAGTGAGTTAGGAAGCCAGAAGCAGCTTCAATAACGACAAATCCGCCATTGAGAGCCAGACCAATCACAAAGGCTCTATTGTAGTTCGACGGTTCGTGATGGTGGTGATTGTGAGACATATACTATCAGTGTTGACCAATAAGGGTCATGAACCTGATCATTTTTTTTAAGTCTTGTGGGATGGGCATCTTGCCCGTCCCAACTACACAATTTAAATGTGGAATAGCTTATCAGTTGTCTTTATTTGTGCTCACCTGGTGATCTGGATATTTCATATCATAAAAAAAGCCCCCTCTAAAAGTAAGAGGAAGCTTGATGAACTACTCGCGACCTGCTTTGCTAGGTCGGAGTTTCCGACGCTTCAACATCCTAGCTTGCCGCCCACTTACGCGATTGGTAGAGGCTAGCGACTCTGCGTCTAAAGATGCTAGTTCCTAACGCCTTGAGCAATTATTGGTTTGCTCAGAATATTTGCTGGGAAGGAGCTTTTAACGAAGTCTGTTCTCCGAGTAAGTCTCGCTACTTCTAACTGACCGCCGCTAACCCCTCCCTGACCTGCTAGGAAGGGGAAGCAAGGGCGGAAGATTGTTCAACAAGATGACGCGGGGACGTGGGGACACGGGGACGCGGAGAGAAATGTGTCCCAAGTCCCGTGTCCGGGGCAGTAAGCCCCAAGGGTCTGAGTCCCCCATCAAAATCTACGATTTGATGGCTCCCAATTGGTGGTGGGTTCAAGCCCCCACCAGATTGGTGTCTCCGCGTCTCCCCCTCTCCGCGTCTCCGCGTCTCTTCTTGAC
>CBKWLJ010000636.1:0-4262 GCA_966675205.1 uncultured bacterium | reverse complement strand
AATACATCTAAACTGCCTGAACTTATGCATTCTGGTTATAGCTATGCTGGTAGCCAAAAAAGCCGAAAATCTTGAACTTTGTCCTTTTGTTTCCAAACTTTGTAGCTGAGGTGCTTCTTTTTCTCTGCCTCAGAGTAAGGTAGACAGTGTTTACCTTATATATAAATCTGTATCAGTTGATTGACAAAGTGAGCGGCAGTGGTATTAACTCGCTGTTCAGATTGATTCATTGTTGTGTGCCGAATCCACCACCCTTGGCAACAATCAGGCGATCGCCACAAGTCCAAATGCGCGATCGCTGGATCGGCATAGAAGCTATCTTCCCCAGCACCCAATAGCCCTGAACTCCAGTAGGTGAAGTAATCGTGACTGAGTCGATGAATGGGAAAACTACCATATAAAGGAACACCCCAGCCATCAAACGCGAAAAAGGCTCTTACCTTACCGCCCAACATCTGCCACCCAAAAGCTGCACCAATTGCACCCGCCACACCGGCGCTGAAGCTGATAAAAATAATTGGCGTCCTTTGCTCTAGATGGCGCTGTAAAAATTCCAAAATATGAATCGTGGAGTAAGCTGGGTAGTCTTCCATGGGAAAAATCAGAACCTTGCGAGTCCAGTGAGAGGAGAGATTGTCTGTCTCACTACGACGTAACCCCTGCAAAAAGTTCTGCGTTAGTTGTGGCTCGTGGATGCCAGGGCAAATGATGACTGTATTCTGGCGAACATGACCATTGTTCATTTTCCTACTAATAGGCTTTGCAGCTTCATCGCTTAACTCATAGAACTGTAGCTAGAGGTATACTACATCAAGAGTTTATCTGCTACTCTCGCAGCAGGCAGATCACTCAATTTAGTTGGCTTAATTATTACTGACTTAAGGATGACAGGTTGGTTTAGACAACGTTCTGACTTGAACAAAGCAGACGATCGCTCTTAAGTTCTCAAAAATTTTATCGATTATTCTTGTTTTTTTAGTTAATTGCTCGTTTCCTTGGGTGATTACCGCCTATAAACAGGCGACTACCCATAAAGGCAATAGAAGATTACTTAACCGAAGTACTCAGAATATTCTTTACATTTGGCTAGAAGTAAAGTTATGAAGGATAAGAGGGGATGGGGGGAACCTCTTCCCCTCTTTTCGAGAGAATTTTTTTGCCAACGAACTATCTTTATGAACCGTCGTGAGTTTTTGATGTGGGTGGGAGTTGGTGGTGTCGCCAGTTCCTTGCCCGTTGCGATCGCTGCCTGTACTCCTCAATCTGAACAATCACAAGCCCCTACTAGCCCAGCAAGGGCTGATGGGTTTGAGTCTATCGGTACTGTAACGGAGTTAAATCAGAAGGGTCAAATTAAAAAAGAGTTGGCGAAAGGTTCAGTGCTTATTGTTAGCAATCCAGCTAACCCTAAGACAATTACGGCAGTTAGGCCCATTTGTACGCACAAAGGCTGTACGGTGGAATGGAAGAGTGATAAGAAAGCTTTTATCTGCCCCTGTCACGATGCTGAATTCAGTCCCGATGGCAAAGTCCTCAAAAGCCCAGCCAAAAAATCTTTATCCACTTATGAGGCAAAGATTGAAGGGGATTTAGTTCTAGTCAAAGCAAATTAAAGATGAATCGCACTGATCTAAGGACAATATCTTACTCCCCTCCCGGTAGAAGATTACCTGTACTCCTCTCCTCCTGCTATTGCCGTGTAGGTATTGCTAGAGCGAGAAAGGAGTAATGTAGGGTGTAAGTACACAGATTAGATCAAATGCAAACATTCACAACTCAACTTCGGGTGCGCTACCACGAAATGGACGCCTTAGGACACGTCAATAATGCAGTATACCAGCATTACCTAGAGCAAGCGGCTGTTGAACATTCTGAACATCTCGGCTGTAGCCACAGACTTTATGAAGAACTCGGTGGCGTTTTCGTGATGCGGCGGATAGAAATTGAGTACCTTCGCCCTGCTATCGCGGGTGATTTTCTAAACGTCACAACATGGCTGCGAGAAATGCGGGGGCCGCGTGCAATTCGACGTTACGAAATCCGCAAGCAAGGCGAGGAATCTTTGTTAGTAACGGCTGAGGCATTGTGGGTTTGGGTAGATACAAAAGCAATGCGTCCACGGGCAATTCCTCAGCCGATAATGGACGCTTTTGAGCGAGCGATCGCACCCAAGGCGATGAATCAAACGCTTTAGTAAAGCATAATTTCAACTCTATTAATAATCTGTAACCATCGATACGGCTGGAATGTATCTTTGGGAAGAAGGGACTAATGCCGTCAGAACCGTAGGATTTTCTTGAGCGCTGTGTGTAATAGTTTCCGTCTTATCCACAGTGCAGTTATTTGTATTTTCTCTTCTCATAGTCCTAAGTGAAATAGGAGATTAATATGCAGCGGATTCTTTCGGTCATTGGACAAGCTTTTGCTAAGCGCGTTTTAGTCTTTGGTTTAATCAGTCTGTTGAGTCTCTCGAGTTTATTGATTTTTGCCAATCAGCCTGCTTTAGCAGACCGTTCAAATAGAGCTTCACAGGCAGAGGAAACCATTAATCGCGCTTACACAATGAGTGAAGGAACGGGGCTTCGAGAAGAAGCTCGGCAAGAAGCTTACGATGAAACCGCAGAAGCAATTAACGATGACCCTAAAGCAGGTATCGAGGAGATTTATGAGGAAGATTTGAAAGCTTATAGAAGCGAAAATCCCGATGATGGCGGTTTATTAGAAGGGGCAAAAAACTTAATTGATAAGGTTACTGACAATGAATAAGTAGGTAAATGAATTTAAACGTAGGGTGGGCAATGCCCACCTTACAGCTATGTTGAGCTTATTTATCTCTACCTTCTTAGCAGACTCATCCACAATCAAGCTTTTTTAAAGTATGACGTCTGGTGTTAATAGACTATGGCTTAATTGGCTATTTCATTTTGTCACAAGCAAACCTAGTATTTAACCGAGACGCTTGCAATGGCGAAAAAAATATCGCTACGCTGTCTCGTAATATTACCAAGAAATTCAATCATCCAGTTGGGTGAACCAATTGGATGATGTTTGTTTTTGGATGCCTGTCCTATGGTTAGGGTGATTTGAATGTGATACCGAGTTGCGTTCAAAGATAGTAGTTGAGATTGACACGGAGACGCGGGGACGCGGGGACGCGGAGAAAATGAATATGCTACGTATGAATGCAACTTGGTATGAAACGATGTCGGCTTACGAGCAACTCATCTCCACTCTCTCACTAGATAGATTTACTCGTTGCCCCCTTACAATAAACTACATTTTGTAGTATATTGCTAAAAAAGCAGAAAGCGAACAGCTAAAAAGCCATGAGACTTGCATCTCCCAGCCGAATCACTCAGCCAACAGCACTGACGGCTTACGACTTATGGAAAACCTACGGTCAAAAGCAGGTTGTTCAAGGTGTTAATTTTACCCTTAATCCCGGAGAAATTCTCGGTCTTCTGGGCCCGAATGGTGCCGGAAAAACGACAACGGTGGGAATGCTCTACGGTTCAGTAATCCCCACTCGCGGTTTCGTCCAACTGGGGCAATATCAAGTACAAGCTCAAGGGCGGCAAGCACGCGCTGGTATGGGCATTGTCACACAAGAAGACAATCTCGACCCAGATTTTACCGTATTTGAGAATTTGGTTTTCTTTGCCCATCATTACCGCATTACGGGCAAGGAAGCGCGAAAACGGGCGGGTGAATTACTGGCACAAGTGGCATTGGAAGATTATGCCAAAAACCGCGTAGATGAACTGTCGGGTGGTATGAAGCGGCGGTTAGTTTTAGCACGAGCGTTGATTAATAATCCTCAAGTTGTGTTTTTGGATGAGCCAACGACTGGACTTGACCCGGATGCAAGGCAAGACTTTTGGAAGTTGGTTAATCAGCTCAAACAAAGTGGTTGTGGCGTATTGCTAACAACTCACTATATGGATGAAGCGCAGCGATTGTGCGATCGCCTTATTTTACTTCAGCAGGGCAAAATGATTGACCAAGGCACTCCAGAGGAACTCATTGAGCGCACCGTTGGTCGAGAAGCTGTCGAGATTGAGGGCATTTCTGAACTCAGTCTGCAACAACTGGCGACGAGATACGGCACTTGGTATCGACCTTTCGGTAGCAGCTACTTGATTGGATTACCCGTAGATAATCCTCAGCCTTTATGGGAACAACTAAGCGCTACTGCCCCCGAACGACTGACACGCCGCCTCACCAATTTAGAAGATGTATTCTTGCGGCTGACTGGAACATCT
>CBKWLJ010000635.1:0-4266 GCA_966675205.1 uncultured bacterium | reverse complement strand
AAAAATGAAAAATTCCCTCTCCTGAATTCTGACTCCTGACTCCTGACTCCTGATCCCTGGCCCCTATTTTCAAGCTAGTCCCTTATGGCAGAATTACCGCCACTAAGTAATGAAAATTGCTCTCTCCTTGCTCCTGAATTCTGAATTCAGAATTCAGAATTCTGACTCCTATTTTCTAGATACAACAAGAGCCAGTTTTGCCGGTAGGCTACCATTCTGCCAGGGCGATCGCAACGCCTTGTTTCAAGTCTGATGTCAAATTCTCGTCAGTGGCGAGTTGCTGTAGTTGCTGATAAGCGGTTGGGAAGTTCTTTAAGGCGGCAATGGCGTGCAGTCTGACACTCTCTGCTGGATCAGTTAGCAACTTGACTAAAGCATCTATGGCACTGATGTCTCCTAGCTGTCCCCAGGCTTGGGCTAGGGTTTGCTTGAAGGTAACTGACTCGGTTGCAGGATGTTGGGAATGGAATAAATCGAGGAGAATTTGAGTGGCTTTTGCTTGGAGAGGAGGGCGTTCCACACGTCCCAGCACTTTGACAATTTCATGAGTGCATGCGGTGGAGGCAAAAAGGAGTGCTTGCTGTAAATACTCTACTGCTTTTGCTGTTCCTACCCAGGCTAAGGCGCGAACCAAATCAATTTGTAAAGGTACGGGTGTGGCAGGAGACTGAAGTACCTCAAATAACGCTTGGGCGGCTTCATCGGTTCTCGATCGCGCTAAGGCGACTGCCGCTTGTTGGCAAACTTGTAAATTGAAGTCATAAAGTAAGGGTTTGATGCGATCGAGTAAGTCTAATTTCTGCCACAAATCCGGACGTAATCCCAAACCAATGACAGCTTCCTTTCTAACAGCGACTGCATGATCATTTAACGCTTCAATCAGAACTGGGGGAATTCTGGAGTCGTGGAAACTACATAAGGCTTCAATTGCCGTGGCACGAACCGTTACATCCGCATCCTGAGCCACACTCAGTAACGGTTCGATAATTTCCGGGCGACGGATTTGGGAGAGGGATTGAGTTGCTAACAATCGCGTCTGAGAGTCGGCGAGTAAATCGGCTAGGGCGTCAATAGCTGATTTCCCCATACTGGAGAGGGCTACAGCCGCCATTTCCCCTAAGTCTTCATCCTCCGCCGTCTTGAGTAATTCAACTAATGTAGTAATAACAGAAGGATGGTTAAATTCTCCCAAAATTCGAGCCGCAAACCAGCGCAGTTCCAACTCGGCCTCGTCGTCTTCGAGAATTTCAATTAACGGTGCGATCGCTCTTTCTCCCAGTTTAGGAAATACCTTCGCTACATCCCAACGTTCTTGAAAATCTCCAAAGTTGAGAACATCTAACGCTAGATTCAACACTTGCTGTAATTGCGCCGCGTCCAAAGGTAACGACTTAGCCCCGTTTTTCTCTAGGGGTAACTGCTGCAAGTACTGATTAACTAACGACCAATTGTGTTGTTGGGTAGCTGTTGCCGCTTTTTCTAAAATCTTCAACATTTTGTTAAATGAGTTGAAACTCTTTGAGTGCTGGTAAAAAGTTTTTGTTTTCGTGGCTGGGGCGACTGAGTTTAATCAAAGCAAACCTTTGGGCAGGATTGAGTGTGGCCCATTGTTGAGTTGTGAGAGAGACTTCCAATTCTTGCGCTTTTTCCTGAACCTCGGGTGGAATAGTCGTTGCATCCATCCAAGCGGGGTGAGAGTCAACCGGGAGATCAGATGCGGGGGTTCCTGTCTTTTGGGTGACAAGCTGTTGGAGATACTGGCGATAGGCTTGAATTTCTTCTGCTGTTGTACAGGGCATCTCTACAAGTTCTAAACGTTCTTGTTGAGTAAACTGATTCCAGTGGGTTAATTTGAGTTTGACTCCACAGGTGTCTAATTTCATCCGTACTTGCATGGGGATGCAGCGCAGGGAATCGACAAAATCTGCTTCAAAGTTGAAGAAGTGAGCCATAGTATTTTAGATTTTGGATTTTTACAATTTAACTGAGTGTTTTAATTAACTTTATTCTTTCTGTGGGCTGCTGTTTTCTGATCCAGAGTAGAGATGGGTTTTGTCTTGTATACTTACGAGCAAATTTTTTCCTTACTGATTAACCCCACCTCAAAAAACTGGTTTCTTACTTCTTGCTCACTTAGAAGAACATCCATTAGTGCGGGTCTTCAGGGGTTGTGCGGCGAATAATCCAGTAACTGATTGATAAAGCGAGAATAGCGATTGATAACCCAATTATTTCGGTTCCTGTAATTTTTTCCAAGTCAAGAATAATAATTTTACGAGCAACCGCAACTAGAGAAGTAACAATGACTAGCTGGACTTGAACAGCGTGTTTTCGCAAATAGGCGCTGATATTTTCTAGAAGTTCCAGAGCAATCAGAATATTTAAAAATAGTCCAAAAATCTCGAATAGTGTTTTATTGAAGAAACCTACAGGAGGCGTCAAGATTTCTTGAGCAAGTAAGATAATTAAGTCAAAAACCCCTACTAAAATTACCCCTATCATCGCTAATGACAAAACTTTAGCGACAAAGCCCTCAACCTGGTCTATGCCGTCTAAAAAGGTTTTGTCTCGGCACGAATCTCTAAACAAAAGGAGAAAATTTTTCAACTGCCGCATATTTATTTGTCATCGAAGACAGCTGCCGAAACAATACTACCATTAAGAGGTCTTGAAGTCTGTGCTAGCTTGTGCAAAGTGGCACAAATAATACAAAATCCGGGTTAAATATCCCTTTTTAAGAAAGCTGGGGGGGAAACATCCCTTTCATTGACAGGGGAGTTATAAAAGCGGATTGGGTAGAACCCATCAGCTATGATCACCGAGCGAGAAGTTGAGGAGCGAGAGAGTAGGTTTTTAACTCGATTCTCTGATGCTGGTGGGAAACTCTCGTACTCCTGCACGAGTTCATGAGCGACTACTGTCTTCGAGGCTTGCGGTAAGAGTTGCTTTTGGGGGATTAAACTGAAACGGGTGGTAAGAACGAATCAGCAAGAGTAGCCTGTAGAGGCTCCCTATCCGTAGCGGTTTGGGCAGAAACAGGAACTAACTGCACGGCACAGGCTTTCAATTCGGGTTGCAGGGAGTCGGGACAAGATTCAGGGTGGGTGAGGGCGTTCGCTTCGGAATTATCTGCCCACAGTGCGCCCCAGTGCATGGGGACGAAAACAGTGCCAGGAGCGATCGCTTTTGTGATTTGGGCTTTAAACCGACTCGTACCGCGACGCGATCGCACTTCTACCCAGCTTTCTTCCTCAATCCCTAACTGCTGAGCATCACGGGGATGAATCTCGATAAAGGGATGGGGATGCATTTGCACAATCTTAGGAATTCGCCCTGTGCGAGTTTGGGTATGCCAATGTCCATAAAGACGCCCTGTTGTCAAGACCACAGGATAATTTGGATCAGGAGGTTCTGCCAGCCCTCGTGAGTGATACGCTCCAAACCTTGCACGTCCGTCAGGGGTAGGGAAGCTCAAATCGGTATAAAGGCGTTTGGAATTTGAGGAGGTTGAACGTTTAACCCTCAAACCTTCAAATTGTAACTCGTCAACTTGCAACTCTTCTTCGGGACAAGGCCATTGAATCGGCCCTGCGGCTTGCAAACGCTCATAGGTGATGCCCGTTTGGTCGCATACCCGTCCGCGAGTGAGCTGAATAAACTCAGCACGAACTTCTGCGGAATTGGTAAATGAAAATTGCTCAACAAAGCCCAACCGACGCCCCACTTCAGCAAAAATTTCCCAATCGGCTCTCGCTTCTCCGGGCGGGTTGCGAAACTGAGGACACAAGGTTACGACTCGTTCTGAGTTAGTCATCGTACCCGTTTTCTCACTCCACTGAGCCGCAGGCAGTAGCACGTGAGCGTAGGTAGCGGTTTCAGTTGGGTAGTAGGCATCTTGATATACCGTAAATGGCGATCGCAACAACGCTGCCTTCGTGCGCTCAATATCCGGCATACTGACGGCTGGATTGGTTGCTGCCACCCACAACAGCCCTACATCTCCCGTTTCCAATCCGGTAATCATCTCCCAAGCAGTACGGCCGGGATACGGAGAAATTCTGCCCGCAGGCAAGCCCCAAATTTGTTCTACTTCCTGCCGATGCACGGGATTTTTTACCAAGCGGTATCCGGGTAAAATGTGGCAAAGACCACCTGCTTCTCGTCCGCCCATGGCATTCGGTTGACCGGTGAGAGAAAATGGCCCTGCTCCTGGTTTGCCAATGTTCCCAGTCATCAGGTGCAGGTTAATAATCGTCCGCACCTTCG
>CBKWLJ010000634.1:0-4282 GCA_966675205.1 uncultured bacterium | reverse complement strand
AGGCTTCAAATAAGCGATGTTTAATCGCTTCTGGAATACCAGGCCCGTTATCATGAATCTGGATGTGAACCGCACCATTGCTTGTCCAAGCCGTAAGTTCCACGCGACCGCCACAACCGTTAAATGCTTCGACTGCATTACCCACCAAGTTTTGCACGACACGCAAGAACTTGTTTTCATCAGCATATACCACCACATCCTCTACTTGAACCACAAACTCAACTTGTGCTTCCTGAAAATAAACTCGGTTGAGCTTTTCAAACTGTTGGAAAGCAGCGGCGAGGTTGACAGGTTGTTTCTTTAATATAGAGTTGCCGCGCACAAATTCCAAGAATTCTTCTGCCATCGCCGACATTCGTTGCGCTTGGGCTCGAATTAAATTACACCATTCATCCGTCTCTTCATCGGGGTGTAGTTCCTTAATCATGCCACTCGCTAAATTAATCCCGCTCAACGGCCCCTTGAAGTCATGAATGACGGTGTTGAGCATTTCTCCGAGCAGAACCATTTTCTCTTTGCGAACGACCTGTTTCACATAATCCTCGGTGGAGTCCCTGAGACGTTGAATCATGTAACTAAATAGCTTAATTGCCTTAGTGCCTGGTGTTCTATCTAAGATTTTCATCAAAGTCTCACCCGGAATTTTGGCTAAGGTTGCCTGTTCACAGACTAAAGCCTGAGCGCTACGCGGTTGCCCATCTAAAATTCCCAGTTCGCCAAAAAAACCGTTCGGTAAAGCTTTGGATAGGGTTTGATATTGATTGGGAGTAATACGTTTTCTAAACTCTACTTGACCGTCTAGAACCAGGTACAAAAAATCTGCGGGGTCGCCTTCTTCAAAAATAATAGTTTGACAGGGAAGATTCTCAATAATCGCGTCGCGGCAAAGTTCTGCTGCTTGATCGGGTTCAAAAAAGGATATAAATTTATGCGATTCCAGATCCATGAGGGAGAAACCTGCATCGTTAGTCTCACAAATTGCTTGATTTTAGCTTGACATCTTTAGGTAGTTTAAAGAGTACGATTACCTTGGGAACACCGACTTGGAGAGTGATGATCATATTGCTACCCGATCCAAAGCTAACACTGCATTTTGACCGCCAAACCCAAAACTAAAACAAAGTACCCGCCGAACCTCACCTCGGCGGGGTGTCGTGACTAAATCCAATTCAAAATCGGGTTGTGCTAACCCCACACAAGGCGGTAAAAGTTGATGCTTTAGAGCCTTTAGACAGAAAGCTGCTCCTAAGGCTCCAGATGCTCCTAAAGTATGACCAGTAGCTCCCTTGGTCGAACTCACTGGAACTCCCCAAGCAAACAATTCTTGAATCAAGTGAGCTTCGTTGCGGTCATTGAGTTGGGTGCCGGTACCGTGAGCATGGATGTAGTTAATTTCCAATGGGGAAAGACGACTGCGTTTTAGGCATTGCTGAACCGCAGCGATCGCACTACGACAACTTGGGGCTGGAGTACTGACATGATAAGCATCACAGGTTAAACCCAACCCTAGTAACTTTCCATAAACAGGGGCACCTCGGCGGTGTGCACAGTCAGCTGACTCTAAGACCAAGATAGCAGCTCCCTCTCCTAATACAAAACCTTCACGCTGCTGGTCAAATGGGTAGGCACCTGTTTTTGCCAAAGCACCCATTTGAGCAAATCCTGCCAAAGTGAGTGGAGTAACGGGAGCTTCAATGGCACCGACAAGGACTTGCTGACATCGACCCATTTGAATCAGTTCCAAACCTTGAGCGATCGCCCAGAGTCCTGTGGCACAAGCAGCCATCGGTGCGAGTACAGGGCCTGTCGATCCAATCTGACGTGCCGTTGCGATCGCAGGAGTGTGGGGCAGCGTATCCAACCAATTTTCTAAGTTAAGGGTTGAGGATGGAGAAGTAGGCGCTCTCAAGGCGAGGGAGGAGGATGCACAGATGGCATCCCTCCCTGTATCCCTGTATCCTTTCAATCCTCTTGCTAGCTGTTCCCAAGCTCCTTGATGGCTACGGCTTGACCCGATTACCACGCCACAGTTAGGCAACGGTAAGGACAAATTGGCATCCTCAAGAGCATCTGCGACAACTTGCTGAGTGAGGTTTTCCAAGGCAACAGGGTTCTGAGCAATCAGTGCCAAAGGTTGAGATGGTAAGTCGGGAAAGATTTGATGCTGCTTGATTGCCGATTTTCCGTCGAGCAAATGCTGCCAACTGCTTTCTAGGGAACCTAAAGCCGAGAGTAGACCTATGCCTGTAACGACTACTTCCACCGACTCCACCAATAATGCTCCCAACCTAAGTGCTTTTCTCTATTTTTTGAGGTTTTCGATGCCTTTAGTGACCTCTGCTGAGTCTATGCGATCGCCTTCCTGAATCTTGTCTACAACATCCATGCCTTGGGTGACATAGCCAAAGACAGCATAACTACCATCCAAAAACGGCAGGTCAGCCAGAGCAATATAGAACTGTGAAGAAGCGGAGTCAGGAGGAGTGGAGCGAGCCATGGCTACTGCACCGCGAGTATGCCGAAGTTCAGGAGAAGCATTGACTCCTGCTTTCTCAAACGTTTGGCTATAGATCGGGGTTTGTGCGCCTTTTGGCTTAATTTCTAAAGGAATGTAACGTTCTTGCTTGGTTTGTGGATCGATAAAACCTCCCGTTCCCATCCGTCCAACGGGAAAGTTTGGATCTTTCCCTTGAGGGTCGCCTCCCTGTACTACGAAGGGTTGTGGCTCTCTGACAACTCGGTGAAACACCAAGCCATTGTAGACCCCTTGCTGGACAAGATCTACAAAATTTCCTGCTGTAATTGGAGCGTTAGTACCATCGATTTCCATAGTGATGGGTGAGCCTTTAACCTTCATCACGACTGTCGCTTTTCCCGCCAATCTGGGGACACCACTCTCTTGAGAGCTGCTAGCTTGAGGTGTAGGAACAGAAGTCGTTTCGGCTGCATTTGAGTTACCAGACTTTAGAGAATCTGCTTGTTGTGTACTACATGCCCCAACGGTCAAACCCACAACAACCACAAGTAATACGAACCAACGCCGGATATTTATCTGCATGTTTAAGTCACCGTTCTTGTAGCCTTAGCTACTGAAATCATATTCAGCAGATCTGTTCCCGCTCAACTCCTCACCAATCAAAACGATGAGTTATATCAAATCCGTTTAGATAGTCATTATCAAAACTCTCCGTTTCACCGTGTCTGGAGCGTCTGTCCTTACGATGAGTATTCAAACGGAATCGATATTACAAGCCTTCAAGGGGTACTGCTAAAAAACGAGCGAGTTCTGCGCCTTGATTTTCGAGTTCCGATAAGGATAAGGGTAGCCCAACACGAGTCAGGGGAACTTCCCGGCGGTCTTTAGTGCGAAGATAAAGTGCTCTTTTGGGGTTTAGACCTTCTTTGATGTCTACTCGAATCGCTTGCACATCTTGTAGGCGGCAACTAAACTCGATTTGACGATTCTTCCCAGGAAAGCCCCACCGAAAAATTTTTACCATGCCCGTTTCTTTATTGAACTCATTGTACCCTCCGCCTACATCTAGAAGGATCACTCCCCACAAGTAGAGGGCTAGGAGCAGACCGGCAACGCCGTAAAATCCCATCGCCGCTCCTTGGGGAAAAAATATTAACTGGGTTGCATCCCCAACGGGAAGTAGATTGACCTTGGTATAACTGGAAAGGCTTGCCAAGAAAAAGCCTGTTGCTCCCAACGAAACAACGATTGCCCACCAATAGTTACTCAAGCGGCGAGAGCCTATGATCGGCTGACGAATAATGCGATTCTCTCGTTGGGTTGTCTGTGCTGTCATGAAACAATCCTGCCCACTTTATCTCACGCTCTGACTAATCTACTCTGCCATGACTCTGACATTTTTGGCTCAGGGAGAGGGGAACTTAAAAAAATTCTGAGGAAATTTGTGTCAATATGTAAAATTTTTGTTATTCATTATTATTAAGTATGTAACCGCTGAAAGCCTTATCCCCCATGTGGGGAATCGGTCTAACAGGGGAAAAACATGATAAGTTAAAAAACATTAAGAAACACAAACTGGCTAATCTGGTTTGTGGTGTCGAATGTCTGAAACATCCATGTGAAAGAGAAGTAAGTCGGTAGACTCACCTCTCATAAAATCCACACCCAACAGCTGTGGAAACATGAACACTTCTGACGCTTTGGCGTCATCTCGAAATCCTTGTAAAACATTAATGTAAGAGGATTTGAAACTATGACAATAGCTGTGGGACGCGCAGACAGTACCAGAGGATGGTTTGACGTCCT
>CBKWLJ010000633.1:0-4303 GCA_966675205.1 uncultured bacterium | reverse complement strand
GCAAACGGGTTCATCCCCAACGCCTTAAGTTGTTCGACTTTCTCCAAGCGAGTTGCCCGGATTTCTTCCAGGGTTGAGGTGCTTTGCTGTGCGGGTGAGGACTGCTCGGAGGACATGGTTGGGAATAACGATTGGTGATTATAGGGTTGAACACGAAGCGCATCCTTATGTTAGCGTCGAGAGCGCCGTGTTTGGTCAATTATAGGGTAATGATTGGATCGTAGCTGGTGCGATCGCTTTCAACGCTACAGTTGTTTCACCCTCTCTCCCTCTGGAGTGATGATCACAATGAGGGGGATTAAAACCTGTACTATTTAGCTCATTGAGGTTCAGGAAAGAGCAAAACGCTTTTCCTGCCAAAGAACGTGCAAAATTATCCAAAGCTCCGATGACCTCTTCTACTGATGTAGGTCAAACTTCCCTATTTGTAGAACATGCTGAAACAGACCCAACTAATCTATCCCACTCTCGATCTATTTCTCTATGATATCCAAGACGGTTTTGGAAAAGATGGACATCCCGACGATAAACGCCAACAGTTCTGGCAGAGAATTTATAGTAATTACCAGAATCATTCCAATGGCAAAACGCTATATGATGAAACTTTCCTGACTCAAATCAAAGAAGCCGAACTATCAGAATCTAGCTTTATTGAACTGCTCGGTTCAGATCGAGTGAAACATTTTGAACGTCCCTTAGAAGGTTACTACTATCCCGTGCGGATTGGAGATACTTATGCCCTTCAAGTTGATTGTTCCGGTGTCTACAGTGATGGCATGAGACAATCTAACTATAAGCCTCAATCTCTCAAAAATCTGCAAGCTATTCAAGAAGAAATTATTGCTCATATCAACCATCAACCAGGTACCATCGGTCAAACTTGGATGATGTGGGGTCAACTGACTGATATCAATCAAAACTCTACGCAAGTTGCCCTAGAGTGCTACAAACAACTTGCCCCAGAGCCCCATAACTGGGCAAGAGATTTAAAAGCAAAAGGACAAATTTTAGGGGCAACTGTCTTTGAATTGTGGCGTCCTCCTTCTGATTGGTCAGATCCAGAGCAATTAAATCAAAATTATCATCTCTTAATCTGGTTATTTCCCCCTAACAAACCCATTCAATTGGTTCTCGATAGTATTGCCAAGATTTATTTAGACTTAATTCATTTGTTTTGCTATCGAAATAAAGTTCTGTGGGCTTACTGCCAGAGTTGTCAACTGAAAACAGCACTGAAAGGTGACTCAATCGCGATTCAAAAGGCAATTCGAGAGGTTAGCCAGATGCCTCACCAGAAAAACTCTACTCAGTTACTGATGAAGCAGTTTCGAGAAATTCTCGCCAATGCTCTCGCCGTTCTGGAGCAATATACCCTGAATTTAAGTGAACTTAATACCCAAGCACGTACTATCGAAATCAACCTCGAAAACTATATAAAACGATTGAAAAAAATGGAAAGGGTTGATTCCGGTAGCGATTTACAATTTTTGACAGAGTTCGGTAAATTGGCAGCGGCTAAGTACCTGCGACAGGTAGAGATGGAGCATACTCAACTCAGCTTCGGCTTGACGTTGTTGGAAAATTTGATTCGGACGGTTGAAGGCATGACTGCAACCTATCAGGTGCAAACGGATCGCATTTTGAATAAAACCATCGCTGCGGCTGGTGTGGGGCTAGCTACCAGTGCTGTCTTAACCACTAGTGCGATCGCTGCCAGTGTACTCATCACCCAATCACCAGAAGGCAGAGACATCGTCTCATTCCAAGCTACCGCTTTCGGGATCAGCCTCCTCGTGGGGGCAATCACGAGTGTGATTGCGTGGAAACTTCTGCGACGCTAACTGCTGTTGTCTTTGCCCTTGACCCTAATACTGTTACACCTTGACTACAATTTCCTATACAACCAAGCTTAAACGGGCTAGAGGAACCATACCCTTGTGGAGAGTCTAGATGGACTTGCCAATGATCTACCACCCCGACTACGTTACCCCACTGCCAGAAGGGCATCGCTTCCCCATGCCTAAATTTGGGAAACTGTATGAGCGGCTACTGTGCGATCGCATTGCCACCCCAGAGCAATTCCACACCCCCCAAATCGCCCCACCAGAATGGCTCGAACTCGTCCACACTCCTGACTATGTTCGAGCTTACTGCCAAGGCACCCTTGACTCTAAAGCCCAGCGACGCATTGGTTTACCTTGGAGTCCAGCTTTGGTAAAACGCACCTGTACGGCTGTAGGGGGTACCATCCTCACCGCCCAACTGGCACTCAAGCAAGGTTTAGCCTGTAATACGGCGGGTGGCACTCACCATGCCTTTCCCAGTTATGGATCGGGTTTTTGTATTTTTAATGACTTAGCGATCGCAAGTCGGGTTCTCCAACACTTGGGCCTCGCGAAAAAAATTCTCATTCTCGACCTTGATGTCCATCAAGGAGATGGTACTGCATTCATATTCCAAGATGACCCCAACGTCTTCACATTTTCCATGCACTGTGAAGTCAACTTCCCCAGTACTAAGCAAAAAAGCGACTTAGATATTTCCCTGCCCGAAGGTATGGACGATGATGCTTACCTCCAAACCTTAGCCAAGTATCTCCCGGACTTACTCAGCCAAGTTCAACCGGATTTAGTCTTGTATGATGCTGGAGTTGACCCTCACGTTAGCGATCGCTTAGGGAAGTTGGCCCTCACAGATACTGGCCTCTACCGTCGCGAAATGCAGGTGTTGAGTACTTGTATGGCAGCAGGGTATCCTGTTGCTAGCGTCATAGGCGGTGGCTATGCTGACGACCTCGACGCCCTTACCTACCGCCACTCATTAGTCCATCGAGCGGCAAGTGAGGTCTACCGTCAGTACCGCCTTTAATGCCAAACTAAGGAGAGAGAATTCATTTCGTCTTCCTCGATACATTTTTAGACATAGCCTACAATATTTACTCCCATCCGCTACTCAACACCACTGAGGAATCATTGTGCTTCTATCAAAAGGCTTTGAAGTTGAAATGTACACGGGTACGCCCCAAGGTGATATTGTCGGTCTTTCAGACAAGATTGTGGCGTCCCTTGATGGATTTGTGCGGGAACCCGATAGCCGTAACGTAGAATACACCACTGCCCCTATCTACTCTTACGATCGCCTGCTGTGTGCCTTGGTGCGCCCTCGGCAGAAGCTAAGGGCGTATTTAGAGACTTTGGGGGACTATACCTTAATTCCCGGCAGTACCTTGTCTTTGGGAGGAAGCGATCGCTTTTATCGTTCCGACCCCAATAACCCCTACCATGACTACATCGAGCAAACCTACGGCACCACCGTAGTTACTGCCAGCATTCACATCAATGTGGGCATCTCTGACCCAGAAACGTTGATGAGAGCTTGTCGTCTCATTCGAGTAGAAGCGCCGCTCTACCTCGCCCTTAGTGCGTCTTCCCCCTTTCTCGATGGGCAAGCTACAGGGTACCATTCTACCCGTTGGGCTGTCTTTCCCAAAACTCCAGCAGAAGTTCCCCTATTTGAAAGCCACGCTCACTTTATCCAGTGGACTCAGGAGCAAATTGACGCAGGTACAATGCAAAACGTGCGCCACCTTTGGACATCTGTCCGTCCCAACGGCAATCGACGCCCTTATGACTTGAATCGGCTGGAATTGAGAATTTGTGACTTGATGGTAGACCCGATCGCGTTACTGTCAGTTATGGCTTTCCTAGAAGCCCGGTTAACTCAATTACTCGAAGATCCCAGCCTCGATCCCCTAGAGCGTAGTCTGTTTCCAGCTTCTAGTCGTGCTGCTGACTTGGTGGCACTAACCGATGCTAACGAAATTGCTGCTGCCAAATTTAGCCTGGATGCTCAACTGAGGCATTGGCAAGATGGGCGGGAGATTTCGGCACGGGAGTGGATTTCGGAACTGTACTCAGAAGTTTGGGCGATCGCCAAAACTCACGGTTTTAGTTGTTTCCTTTCTCCGATCAAGAAAATTCTTCGGGAAGGTAATACGGCGATGCAGTGGCTGGAGCTACACCGCAACGGTCTCGACAGCCGTGCTGTGATTACGCAGGCTATTGGCGCGATCGCAGACCAGGAAAGGGAACTAGAAGATCGGTTGTGTCAGATGTTAGTAGCCTAATTGGCTATCACATCGCCTTCTCTTTACAAATCAAAATATCTAATCAATTGCTGGAGGAATCCTGTTATTAAAAAAATATATATATCACCTCTGTCTCTAGGTAGATATACAACTGTCTAGAGCAATGTTCTTGTATCCCAGTTTAGCGAGTTGTCCATGCTCAGGGTTGTCTTGGTT
>CBKWLJ010000632.1:0-4314 GCA_966675205.1 uncultured bacterium | reverse complement strand
TTTCTTGCGCTAAACGCGGCCCAATCCCCGCAACTGCCGCTAACTGCTGAGGAGATGCCTCACGAATATAATCAATCGAGTGGAAATACGCGAGTAATTGCTTTTGTCGATGGAAACCCAATCCCGGAATTTCATCCAAACGGGAACGACGCATCTTGTCACTTCGTTGCTGCCGATGAAAACTGACTGCAAAGCGGTGTGCTTCATCCCGCAGACGCCGCAATAACTGCACCCCTGGTTGTTCTGCATCGGTTGGTAATGGCAATGATTCACCAGGTAGGAAGATTTCCTCTCGCTGCTTAGCTAAACTCACCACGCGCAAGTCTTCCATTAAATTCATCTCCTGCAAGACGGCGACAACTGAGGATAATTGACCCTTACCCCCATCAATCATCACCAAATCCGGCCAATCGGGATTTCCTACTCGTTGCAAATTGGGGTCTTCTATATACTTGCGAAATCGGCGGCGAATCACTTCAGCAAGACTGGCAAAATCATCGGAGTGTCCTGCGCGAACTTCTGGGTTTTTAATCTTGTAATGGCGATAGTGCTGTTTAGCAGGTTGACCGTCAATAAATACGACCTGAGAGGCTACTGCATTTGAGCCTTGAATATGGGAAATATCATAGCCTTCAATCCGGTGCGGTAAGTCTGGCAGGTCGAGAATATCGGCTAAATCCTGCATTGCCTGGGTGTTGCGATCGCTAAATTGCTGAATTCGTTCTAGCTCATATTTAGCGTTGCGTTCCACCATCTCAATTAGTTCCGCTTTCACTTGCCGTTGGGGAACGAGAAGGGTAACTTTGCGACCCTTTTTTTCACTCAAATAGTTCGCCAACATCTCAGCATCGGGTAACTCGTGCTGTACCAGAATCTCTGTCGGGATTTCTACCGAGTCTGCTGCTTGGTAATGTTCCTCTAACACTCGTTGTAAAATCGCCCCTGGTGTTCCCGATTGAGCATCGGCAAAGAATCCCAATCGTCCCACCAATCGACCTGCACGAGTTTGGAACAGTTGAATGCAGGCGTGTTGCTCATCTGCCGTAAGTGCGATCGCATCTCTTGAAACGGTATCATCTGGCAAGGACACTTTTTGGTCGGCACCTAAAGACCGAATCCCTGCAATTTGATCGCGCAGACGCGCCGCCACTTCAAAGTTCAGCGACTCTGCCGCCTGATTCATATTCTCGGTCAGAATCTCAACCAATTCCTCAGTGCGTCCTTGAAATACCATGGCTATCCTTTGAATAGTTTTGCGGTATTCCTCTGGCGAAATCAGCTTTTGACACACACCAGGACAGCGTCCCATATCATAGTTGAGGCAGGGACGGTCTTTAAATAAAGGTTGCGGACGCTGCCGCATGGGAAAGAGTCGTTTTGCTAATCGCAGTGTTGTTCGTAACAACCCAGCATCTACAAATGGCCCGTAATACTTATCTTTCTCCTTCGCTAGTCGTCGGTTGCGGGTCATAAAAATTCGAGGATATTCTTCTGACCAAGTAATTAAAACGTAGGGGTATTTCTTGTCATCTTTGAGCAGGACGTTGAAGTAAGGTTGATGCTGCTTGACAAGATTAGCTTCTAATGCTAAAGCTTCGGCCTCGGTGTCGGTAACGATGAATTCAATTTCTACCACCTGGCGCACCATCATGGCAATGCGATCGCTAAGTCTTTGCGACTCGCGGAAATAGGAACGGACACGCGATCGCAGTTTTTTGGACTTACCGATATAGAGGATGCGATCGCTCGCATCACGCATCAGATAAACTCCAGGCTCTTGGGGAATCTCTTTGAGGCGTTTTTCTAAGCGATCTGGATCTTTGACGAGCGTCAGGGTTTTCGCAGATGTCGTCACGAGGTTCTACTTCAATTTTTGAGTCTATACCTAATGATAAAAAAAGTAGCCTTTTTTATCAGAAAGAGTTCTAACCACTTAAGGTGTGGCAAACCGTTCTTGCTCGGATTGAGCAAAAATATAGTTTTAACAACAAAAATTATATCATTTTTATGAGTTGATTAAACAATTATATTTATTAAGCAAGATAGATATCATTCAACTCAGTTCTTAGAAAAATATTTTTTATTTTATAGAAAACTTTAATTGCATAATGTATAGCAAATAAATCAATAAAATTGATAGTTAACTGCTAGGCGTCATATATCTCCTGGCTTATGCCTAAGCGATGAGAACTCGTTGCCGTTAAACATTCTATTCTTTCTTTATGAGGAGGTTAATTCAGCCCGAACCTTCCAAAATAAAAGTAAAATCACAATATTTCCACCAACGTTTCTTTTATATCACTCCTCTATCTGAGAGGGTTAGACTTCTACTTCCAATTTGATTGTTTTCATGTTTAAAAAGGCAGGTGAAATACCTGCCATCCGTGTCTCTAGGAGTGGACTGGGTTGCTAGCCATTCCTCTGAGTGCATCTATAGTCTTGCACTCTTGGCATCAGTTCAATATTAACAACTTCTTCTTTTAAACCAGGAGTACTACCTTGGCTCACCTATCTGCTATAACCAAAATCCATACTCCCCAAGCCTGGGATTTTTCAGACCTTTATCAAAGCTTTGACGACCCGAAGTTTGACCAAGATTTACAGGCACTCCAGCAGCAAACTGGAGAATTCCGCCAACATTATTGGAGTCAGGTGAGTCAGCTAACGTCAGAAGAAATTGCCCAGTGCTTGCGTCAGCTAGAAGCCTTATCAGAAAAATATCATCATCTCGATACGTTTGCTAATCTTGTCGTCTGTGCTAATCCACGGAATCATCAAGCAAAACAGTTTCTTAACAATGCAAGAGTCGCTCTCACTCGCATTCATAACCAGTTACTCTTCTTTAACCTGGAATTACAGGATTTAGATCCGGCTAAATTTGAGGAATTGCAGGCATCACCAGCCCTCTCTAACTACAGCCATTATCTCAACCGCATTGCCCAGTTGCGCGTCCACAACCTTCCTAAAGAAGTAGAACGCACCCGAAACCGGGACAATCTGACAGGGCGACAGGCATTTATTGAACTGTACACGGTTCATCGCAGTGAGCAGAATTATGAAGCCGTGACAACACCTGATGGTAAGACAGTGGAAACAGAAGCAGAATTAGAAGCACTGCTTTTTCATCCGGAGAGTGACTTGCGTTATGATGCCTACCGTTCATTGCAGCAAGAGATAGAGCATAACATTACGCTTTATGGCTTTATTCTCAATACTATTTGCCAAGACCATTACATTGAGAGCCAGATGCGAGGTTATCCTTCTACCTTACACAAGCAACTTTTGGCTTCCGATGTACCGGAGTCGGTATTCCGAGTTGTAATGGATGGCATTGGCGATCGCATCCAGCTATTTCAAGATTACTACCGCTTGAAAGGAAAAGCGATCGGGCAAAAAATCCGCCCTTGTGATCTGTATGCCCCTTGGTCAGATGATGATTCTTTGCAGATAATAGACTACAAAACGGGTGTGGAAACGCTTTTAGAAGCGCTAAAACAATTTGACATTTTTTATGCCAACAGAGCCGCAGATTTGTTTTCAAATCGATGGGTAGATGCCAAAGTGTGTGCAGGCAAAAGCAGCGGTGTATTTTGTTTTCCTACCTATGCTAAGCACAGTTACTTATCGCTTGCTTATACCAAAGATTACAACTCGCTGTTTACCTTAGCTCATCAGGTTGGACAGGGATTACACTTTGCTAGAACACGCACTAATCAATCGTATTTCAACAGCCAACCGCCACTAATCTTGGCAGAAGTTGCCTCGAATTTTAATAAACTGCTGTTGTTCGATTACCTGCAAAAAGAAGCTGCTGATGACAAGTCGCGCAGGCAAGCACTGCTAGCACGACTGCTGGATGATCAACTCAATTTACTCTTTGGACAAAGCAGTATCACTCATCTGGAACTCGCCATTCACGAACGCGCTACCTACAGTAGTTTTGACCACCACTTTGTTAAAGAACAATGGTTAGAACTTTATCGCGAACTCTGTGGAGACGCTGTAGAAATTCTGCCAGAACACCAATATAACTGGGCACGAATGAGCCAGATTTATGCCACACCATTCTCTAGCTTCCAATATGCAGCAGCGAATATTGCGAGTTTGGCTTGTTACCAGCAATACCAAGAGACTGGTAAAGATTTCATTCCTGGCTATTCAGATTTACTTGCCGCAGGAGGAAGTATGAATCCAGTGGATGCCTTACAGCAGTTTGTGGGAGTCAATCTAGAAGATCCAGCAACCATTGATGGAGTTCTAGATTACGTTCAAGACCTCATCGAGCAGCTATAGATACAGGACTTACGCACAGAC
>CBKWLJ010000631.1:0-4316 GCA_966675205.1 uncultured bacterium | reverse complement strand
ATCATTTATCATTCATAATTCAAATGAAAGGTATTTCTGTAACTCCTTGGGGAGTCTATTCAGTATGGCATCGCCATGCTAGGGTTTATCGAAAAACTTGGGTTGTGAATAGCCTACTGCCGCTTTCGGAACCGTTGATTTATCTCGTTGCTTTTGGCTATGGTTTAACGCCTCTAGTGGGAGATGTACCCTACCAGGGTCAGACCATTCCCTACTTAAAATTTATTGCGCCGGGAATGATGGCAATTGGGGTACTGTTCCAATCCTTTTTTGAAGGTGCTTTTGGTAGTTTTATTCGCTTGAGTTATCAAAAAACGTGGCAAGCTCTGCTAACTGCACCTTTGAGTTTCACGGAAGTGTTTCTGGGTGACTGGCTTTGGGCTGCAACAAAGGGAACCATGGCCGGTCTTTTAACCGGTATAGTTGCTGTGATCTGGGGTCTTTACTCGAGTTGGCATTTACTCGTGTCTTTGCCACTGATGATTTTGGGCAGTCTACTGTTTGCTGTCATCGGATTATGTTCGGCAGGAACGGTGCGTACCATCGATCAAATTAATGTACCGATGTTCTTGTTCATTGTCCCCATGTTTACCCTCTGCGGCACCTACTTTCCTCGCAGTACACTTCCATCTGCCATCGGTAATATAGCTAATTTGTTACCTTTAGCTTCGCTTGTTGACTTATTGCGCTGGCCGCTGGGATTACCGAATTTCTGGTTTTTAGAATTAATTTGGTTATTGGTTTGGGTTGGTGTGTTTTCTGTGCTGGCGTGGCGGCAGATTTATCCTCTGTTGTTCCGTTGATTGAGTTGCACAATCAATAGTAGACCTGTTGCTTTCAATAGATAGGACAGGCTTTTCGACCCATCCCACAAGAGTTATTTTTTCTTGTCGGGTAGGCATCGGAACCTGCCTAATCATTTGTTGAAAAGGGATGCGAGCAAGAGGTCTACATTTCAGACCTTGAGAGTGTATCTTACTCTCAGAGATCTGATTTTTTTGCGATCGCTGTAACTTTCCAGGCTCAAAACGGGATTACTAAGGATAATGCCCTTTTTGAGCCTGTATCTATGACGTATAGCCTGAGAATTGCCGATATTCCTTCTAGTGAGCGTCCTCGCGAGCGCTTACTCGATCTAGGGGCTAAAAATCTAACAACAGCGGAACTTATCGCAATTTTGTTAGGCACAGGTCAAGGGAAAGGAAAGCTTTCTGCGATCGGGTTGGGACAATACATTTTGCAGCAGTTAGGTCAACATCAACGTGACCCAATGGAGGTGTTGCGGAGCATTCATCCTCAGGAGTTGATGCAAATTCATGGCGTGGGGCCAGCCAAAGCCACAACGATTTTGGCAGCGGTTGAGCTAGGAAAACGGGCGTTTCAGTCTCGGCCATCAGAGCGTACTGTTATTGATAGCCCCGCAGCAGCAGCGGCTGCTCTCAGCCATGACTTGATGTGGCAAACTCAGGAACGATTTGCGGTGTTGCTGCTAGATGCCAAAAATCAGTTGTTAGGAACCAAAGTGATCACGATTGGCACGGCAACAGAGACATTGGCGAATCCTCGTGATATTTTCCGAGAGGTGTTGCGTCAGGGAGCAACGCGAGTCATCATTGCTCACAATCATCCTACTGGGAGTGTGGAACCCAGTACGGAAGATATTGCCCTAACAGAACAGCTTTTGCAGGGAGGACAATTACTCTGTGTTCCCATTCTCGATCACCTGATTTTAGGGGAAGGAAATCATCAAAGTCTGCGTATCACGTCAGGCTTATGGGATAAATATCCGCAGGGGGATTAGCGATCGCCTTGAGTTTTTGTTAGGAGTTGTCCACAAACAAACCCATCTTTTGTAGGGGCACGGCATCAGCAGCATCCCAACCCTTGCCTGGATATTAATGTTACCGTGCTCAAAATTAATTCACACTCTACGAAAAGTATTTCCGATAAATTTCAACCCCTCCCCTAACCCACTCCGCCAATACGACCATGTATGACCCCCTTCTCGAACTCTGTATTCGTGTGAAACTTTCAAACGCCGCAATAAAATGTGGAAAGTAGCAGAGCCATCATTGAGAGAATCTTTATCACCACAATCTAAATACAACTTGACGGTTTTGAGTATTTCAGGATTGGTATTTTGAATTAAACGGAATGGGTCATAAGATTTATAGTGGTCAGTCAATCTGGATTCACCTTTTAGTCCCGCTCCATACGCTGATGCCCTGTTAGCTGTCCATTGCTCATCCGTCATATTGATAATCATCTCATCGGTATAAAGGGATGCGCTAAATGCAACGCAGGAACAGAATAAATTGGGATGTTTTAGTGCATAGACTAATGCTCCATATCCTCCCATCGACAAGCCCAAAATACCTCGAAACCACTTTTCGGGTTTGATTCTGTACTTTGATTCGATCTCTGGAATAAATTCTTGGAAAAAGAAGTCTTCGTAACGAACAGACTGATCGTGGTTGTTGATGTAACGACTATTACCACCATCAGGCATCACCAATATCATGGGAGGAACTGTTCTCGAAGAAATATGTTCATCCGCTGTCAGGTTAGCTTCACCAAAACATACCCACGAGGTATCATCCGCCCGATTTCCATGCAACATATAGATCACTGGATAGGAGCGAATTGAAGTCTCATAGTCATAGGGCAGATAAATCGTGTAGCGAACGGGTTGACCTAAAACTTGACTGTTGATTGTCAATCCCTCTCGAACAATTCCTCGTAACATATTTTGATGACGACTCCTCAGGCTGATACTGTTACCATCGCTAGCTTAAATTGAAGCTTACAAGAAAGGCAGAGGTACGCGGGCTCCAGGGCAGAACGAAAGAAGTAAAGATAAAAAATTTAGTTGTGGATCTAAAGCCCACTTGAAAGGAAAATGTATTTCGAGGCGCATAAAGCAAGAAATATGGCGTCCTCATTTCAATCCCACATTTTTGAACGTGGGTGAACTTCTGCCTTCTGCCTCCTGCCCTCTGCCTTCTGAACCAAGTTACTGTCTTTACATTGGGCAGCATTTGAGCGATTAGCCTTGAGTTTTGTTACCAGCCAAAGCCCAGTTAGCGATCGCCCATGACAAAAGTCACAGTTAAAATCATGACTTTTTCCTCATGTTGCTCGTGGGTGTGAATTTTTATGATGAAGACATCAACTTCCAAAGTTCAGATAGGCCACAGTTCCTCACACACACTAAATGTCAACGGGTGCAAGCCGAAGCACCCGTTTTTGCTTGCAAGGGATTTGCGATCGATCGCAAGCCAGTGGTTGCTTTTGTTGGGCTGTGGCTAATTATTTAGTACGTCGGTCAGTTACTTTAACATGCCGCCATCCAGCTAAAGGTTCAGACAGCATCAAAAGGTTACAAACCCCATTGCGCTCATATTCATAGTCATAATATTGAGGATGACCCGGTTTGACTGGAAGTGGAATTCGGGTTTCTCTGACTAATTGCTTGTTGGTTTCATCCAGACAAACAACTGGGTAATCAGGGTCGTAAGGGCGAACGTAAACATCTAAAACGTCCTCCATACAGCAAACGAATTCAGCATTCGCTTGGGGAGGAATACACCAAGATTCATTTAACCAAGGCTTGATTTCGTTTTTTTTAATACCTGTCGTACTGTCTCATGAGAGATACTTTCCACGTACTCCAATTTGACCATCTCATCCGCTAACAATTTTAACGTCCATTCCTTCCTTCCTTTAGGGAGCTGACTACAACAGCAGGCAATTAAGTGCGCTTCAGCTACCCCATCCAGTTTCCTCAAACGCATTTGAGAAGAGGGTTTGGCGTTGAGGGCAGCATCGAGACCTTGTTCAACAAATGCTTGGCGAACACGAGCAATGGTAGACAGGCTGACATCTATTGCTTGATGAATCGCTTGATCTGTCCAAGCTCCTTGCTCTTGAGAGCAGTTAGCTTTGAGCTTTCATCCGAGCATGGGTCAACTTTCGGGCTGCCGTCTTGCCTTGGTTGATCAATTGTTCTAGCTGTTGTTTTTCTTCTGCTGTGAGCCTGACTATATATTTTTTATTCATTGCCACAGGTCTGGGAAATTAGCGTTTTAGCGATCACTCTCAATTAGGATACCCAGACCTATTCAACTCGTCAAAGCTGGCTTGACAGCCCACTAGGCTAAAAAACGGAAATGAAGTTTACATCGATAAATCCTGTCTAATCGCAAATCCACTTTCTCATTACCGGACAAACCCCTCAGGACTTACGCAAATTTACTGTTAAACCGCCATTTGTAGGGGCGATTCATGAATCGCCCCTACTATATATGGTATCCATG
>CBKWLJ010000630.1:0-4320 GCA_966675205.1 uncultured bacterium | reverse complement strand
CACTGTCATACGACTCTATTTGCAATACCGCAACTTTGTTGCGGTGAGCAATTACGATAAATCAAATTCATAGCTCTCAAAAATCTATGAAAAAATAGCAATAAATGGCATTGAATGCTTATCCTGTTCCTATTGCTAGAATCGAACAAAATAAGCTGTAAAAAATCCTGGTTATGATAGGCATTCTCCAACAACCGGAAAAGATGACCATTGAGGAATATCTCGAATGGGAATCTCAGCAAGACGTTCGCTACGAATATGTCAACGGCGAAGTCTTTGCCATGACAGGCGGTACAATTCCCCATAATGACAATTGCTCTTAATCTCTACAGATCCTTGTACCCACATCTGCGTTCTAGAGGTTGTCGAGCGAACGTGTCAGATGTAAAGGTACAAGTTAGCCCTAAAAGTCCATACTACTATCCTGATGTTATTGTCAGTTGCGACGCTCAAGACCTGAATGCCCGTAAATTCATTCAAAATCCAACCCTAATTGCTGAAGTTCTTTCTCCTGGGACAAGTGCTAAAGATAGAGGTGAAAAATTCACTTACTACCTAACAATTCCCACTTTACAAGAGTATATTTTGATTGACTCTGAAAAAATTTCTGTTGAGTGTTACTCTCGGGGAGAGGGAAGAATGTGGCTTTACTATCCCTACCAGGCTGGAGATATCATAACTTTTTCAAGTATTGAATTTGCTTGTCCGATTGAATTGCTGTATGAAGGTGTGGTATTTGAAACAGAAGTGTAAAAGTGTGCTTTATGGATTCTGTAAGGTGTAGCCAATAAACGGACTGCTTTCTTTTGCTCTTCGTTAACAATATGAACATTCGGATTGCTCAAGAATCGGATATTCCAGAACTAGCAAAGCTTTATCAACAAACTGTGTTAGCGATCGCACCTCAATGTTATTCCGAAGCTCAAACTCAAATGTGGGCATCTTTTTCATCGGACATTGCTAGTTTTCGCCAGTTTATTTTACAAGCGACTACATTTATTGCCACCGATGAAACGGGAATTCTGGGTTTTGCAGGAATTGCGGAAGATGGCCATGTAACTTCAGCTTATGTGAGATGCGATCGCATCCGTCAAGGAATTGGTTCAACTCTCATGCAAACCCTCTTGGATTATGCTAAAAGCCACAACATTCAGCGCTTATATGCAGAAGCCAGTGAATTTAGTTTAGGGTTGTTTAAAAAATTTGGCTTTCACATCTACGATACTGAGATTGTAGATCGTCAGGGAGTGCAGTTTAAGCGCTATTTGGTTGAGCGAAATTTGTGAAAGGCATCCAGCTATTTCGCCCAAAGCAATTGATGAAATCGCTTCAGGCAAATAATGAAGTCAACGCTTCAAACTTTTGGAAACCTAGAGCTTTGGCATTGCTCAGACGCACTGAACAGCTTATTGTGCCTACAGTAGGTAATGCCTGACCTATTTTCATGACACTAGAAGATGCGATCGCAATTACTAACGCTGCCATGCAGCACCAACTGGGACGGCAACTCAGTGATATAGAGACGCTTATCCTGCAAGGTTCTTGGCAGGGTAAAACCTATACGCAGATTGCGGATGATGAAAGATATTCTGTTAATTACCTCACCACTGATGTTGGCCCCAAATTTTGAAAAGTGCTGAGTCAATTTGGGATATTCAAACGGGAGAATGTCTGCAAATACTCAGATGCGATCAACCTTATGAAGGGATGAATATTACTAATATTACAGGGTTAACGAATGCAGAAATTAACATCCTTAGAATGCTAGGGGCAACGATACCAAATCGATGTTCTCCCATTGATAAGAACAGAGGTAAATGCGATGAGCCTTTCAATTTAAAAATTACAAAGATTAAGAGTTTACACAAACCCTTTACAGCCAAATTTATAACCCTTTATTCTTCAGGTGTAGATGCTGATAAGTTCTTTCTGATACCAAAGCAAATGTAGTAAAATAAACCCAATTCAAGCAGCGCTGTCACTAAATTATAAACAGACAAATCTGGCTCAGTTGCCTTAAAAATAGTTGGAGCATTTAAAACATCCGAGTCATCCAAACTAAACCAAACCAAATTGTAAAGGAGGCTAGCAGTAAACCAACCCCACAATAACTCAATTCCATTATCTTTGATGATTACCCAGGCTAAAAATATCCCGAAGGCAATACTAGTAAACCAGTAGAATAGTGTCTCCGGTTTGGAAGCATAAGACAAGCTTCCAAATATCAAACCCCAGACTATTAACAACAGCAGCGGCGATCGAATCAAAAGACCGATTCCCTGAAGCAGATAAGCCAAAATCAGAACTATTAACAATGCCGAAACTGGGGCAAATATAAGAGACAACAACGTGAAGGGTAGCCACTCAGATGCATTAAAGCTGAGAATGTAGCGGGAAGGAGCAATTAAATACCACACGATAAAACGAATACCAGATAAGCCTAAATACACGCCAAATCCTTTGAATACCCGTTGCCAACGTACAGAATTTTCTGAAGTGAACAACGTCGTAAACTCACGTTTATGAACTTGCTTTATAGACAGATAAAGTCCAAAAACAAAGGTAATGTACATTAACCCAAAAAAAACGAGTGTACGGAGTGGATTGGCATATACAAGCGAATTCATTCCTTCCTTATCTACAGGAAAACCCAAAATATAGCTCGTGGCTACCACGATAAGAGTCCAAATAATTAAGGTCAGACAAAAGGGAAGCAATGCTCCTACAAGGTATTGCTTCCAGCTATTTCTCCCTTGATGGGCAATCCTTAAAAATTTTGCAGTCATAATCCTAAATTATTATTATTTGATAGATATCGTAATAATGAACTATTCCTTCATCGACAAGCTGTATCCCATCGCTAAATCTCATCACACAAGTCCCGCAACCTAGCAGCAGACTGCAGAAATCTTTATAGTAATAACCTCCCCCGGAGTATTATCTAGCATCACCTTGATAGTACAGTTAGCTGCCTGGTGCTGTAGGTAAGATACCAATTTCCGGTAGCTAGCTTGTGCAAGAGAACATCACTGTCCGTAGGGGGAGCGAGTTGTATGTTTTGAGTTGTAGAGAGTGTCATGATCTACTTGAGGGAGATTGCCTATTCCTACTTAGTATAATTTTCAGCTAACAGATACGTTCTCACATCGTTCTTTCAGTGCTTGGTTGTAATCAAGATAACCTTGATGACTGACGCAATACACACCTCGCCAAGCCAAATAAGGAATGAGTAGCCCAGAGTTTTGATGTTTTTGTGTAAATCGCGTTTGCTGTTCACTGACTGTCTCAAAGATGAACGAGTGGCGCACAGTGAAGAGAAACGGTGATCCAAAATACCCCTGCCAAACAAAAGAATTGGGTGCATCAATGGACAAAAATTGAGCTTTAATCCAGTGTTGGCCAAACTGTTTGATGTCTTCTAAGAAATGAATTGTTCCTCCCACCTCAAACTTGGCATCAGCCTTCAGCACAAAGGGATTCCAATCGGAATAGGCTGCAAAGTTGGTGACTTGCTCCCATACAAGTTGTTGTGGAACGTCAATGATAATATCAGTTGTCCATCCTTTCATGAGAGACATTCTCTGCTGGATGCTTGGTTTCTTGGATGCCATAAGAATCGTAATTGTTAACATCACTGGAACAGTCAAGGATGACGTATCGCTTCGACAGCATCTATCTGAAGTTTAATTTGCTCGATCGCATCCTGTAACTCTGCCTGTCGCTTGAGAGAAATCTGAGCCATGCCGATGACTGGATCAATCGCATAGACATCCCAGTCATTATCAGAATCTTCATAGCATTTAATATGCCACTCTTGATAGATGCAATCTTCGCATTCAAGGCGCACTAGCTGCCGCATCATCCGATCTAAGCGATCGCATTCTTCGTCATTTGCGACTCCGCTACCTTCTTTCTGCGTCAAAGTAACAAGAGATTCAGCAAAGGCAACAGCCTCCTCGTATTGCTCAAAAGCCTTGGGTTTGCGATATTCCCGACCTTTCGGATTCCAAAGCTCTAGGTAATATCCATACTGTCCTGGTATGACTTGGTAGATCCATCCGTCGAGGAGTTGAGCCGTGTACTTTTCTTGGATATTCATTTCAGCAAGCAAATACTCTCAGTTAAGATGATTGAGTCACTCTTGGGACTTTACACGCTTCTCTAACCATCCTTAATGAATTGTAAGAAGTTCCTAATTAATCTGCGTACATCTGCGGTTTATTTTTCTTACCTTACATCTAGGATTGCTATATTGAAGCTTACTCAAGAAGATTAATAGCGCAAACGATTCCTCCATGAAGCTAAAATTAAGCGCCACGA
>CBKWLJ010000629.1:0-4330 GCA_966675205.1 uncultured bacterium | reverse complement strand
ATTGATAGGGGTGAGTTGAAGGCGGCTTTGAGGCAAATTACGGAAGTGGCTGCCAGTGTGCTTGAGGTTGAGCGAACTAGTATTTGGCTGTACCAGGGTAATTCTCCCTCACAAACGTTACCATTTTGGTTCTCTGCCCAAATCAGTGCTGTTCTGGGTGAAGCAGAATCGTCGGGTACCTCTTCAACTTCTAGTGCAGACATCATGCGAATGAAGTGCCTCGATTTATACGAACAAAGTCGGAGGTATCATTCATCGGGGATGGAACTAGAGGCGAACTACTACCCTGCCTATTTTCAGGCATTAGCCAGCGAATGCCCTTTAGCGATACAAGATGCTTGCACTGACTTGAGAAGCCGGGAATTGGCTGAGTCATATCTGACACCCAACCACATTACTTCCATTTTGAATGCGCCGATTTGGCTCAATGAGCAGATGGTGGGAATGGTGTGTCACGAACACATGGGCGCACAACGGCAGTGGACGTTACTTGAAGAGAATTTTGTTGTTGCGATCGCTATTTTAGTGGCTCTCACCATTGAATCATGCGATCGCATCGCAACTCAAAAGCAAATGCGGCAACACCACCAATACTTATTGGGCGAATACTACGAAGAGCTAGAACGATTGGTGGAAGCACGGACGGCTGAACTTACCAAAGCCAACCAACAATTGCAAGCGGAAATCAACAGACGTTCTGCGGTGGAAGCTCAACTGAGAAATTATCAGCACCACCTTGAAGAATTAATAGAAGAAGGTACCCGCGAAATCATCCAAACTAACGAACAATTGCAAGAAGAAATTCTCAAGCACCAGAAAGCGCAGGAGGCACTACGGGAAAGCGAAGAGAAATTCCGCTGCTTAGCAGAGGCAACGTTTGAGGCAGTTTTGATTACAGATCGAGGGCAGTTATGCCAAGTTAACAGAAGCTTTACTCAGTTATTTGGTTACGAAACATCAGAGGTGATTGGAAAAGAAATTTCCGAATTTTTTGCTGTAGAATTTCGCGCTCAGGTGATTGAGCAATTCAAACTGCAAAACTCAAAATCCTCCATCCTTAATTCCCAATTGCTCGAAAATAATGGGCATCAAAAGCATCAATTGAGTGAGCAGATGTATGAAATGCGCTGTCTCAAACAAGATGGAACAACATTTCCGGCTGAAGTGCGGAGTAAAGCCATCCCTTACCAGGGGCGCTTGGTGACAGTGACAGCAATTCGAGATATCACGGCACAAAAGCAAGCTCAAGCCGAACTCAAAAAATCAGTTTCTTTACTACATACCACGCTCAATTCCACAACGGACGGCATTGTTGCCGTTAACATGGCTCGAAATATCGTTAGTTTTAACCAAAAGTTTGTTGAGATGTGGGGGATTCCTCGTGAACTTTTGATGTCGCCTGATTATCGTGAGCGGCTGAAATTTTTGCAGGCGCAGTTGAAAGAATCGAGGGGTTTTATTGAAAGAGTTAACCAATTGTATGCTCAACCCACTGCGGAAGGCTACGATGTCTTAGAATTGCAAGACGGTCGAATTTTTGAACGTTTCACCCAGCCTCAACGCAGTGGTAGAGACATTATCGGTCGAGTATGGAGCTTTCGGGACATTACCGAAAGAGCAAGAGCAGAAGAAACCATTCGGCAACACCTTCAACAAGAATTGCTCATTGCAGGAATTTGCGATCGCATTCGTCAATCTCTCAATTTAGGGGAGATTCTCAATACTACTGTAGAGGAAGTGCGGCAATTTCTCCGCACCGATCGAGTTTTAATTTATCGTTTCGAGCCAGATTGGAGTGGAACAGTTGTAGTTGAGTCTGTGGTGTCTGAATATCTTGCCACACTCAATAGGATCATTCACGACCCTTGTTTCGGGGAAGTCCAGAGCCAGTCTTACCAAAAAGGACGTATTCAGGCAATATCTGATATCTATACAGCAGAACTAGCCCCTTGCTATGTTGAATTTCTCAGCCAGTTTCAGGTTAGGGCTAATTTAGTCGTACCGATATTACAAGGCGTCGGCAGTCAGGAAAATGAGCAATCTCATTCAGACTTGAGTGTGCCGTACTGCTTCTCAGGGATACAGAACTTGGAGACTAGGGATGAGGAATTAGAGATTGGGGAGTTTTCTGGCCCTAATTCCAAGCCGGAAAAGTCAACGATTGCCATCGCTTCTCGCTCACCCTTGCCCGAAACCAACCCTACTGGAATGAATGCGATCGCTAAATTCCCTTACTCATCCTTATCAACCGGGGAACCGTCCCATTCAAAAGCACCGGCTTTGTGGGGACTATTAATAGCTCATCATTGCACTGAACCTCGGCAATGGCAGGCATTGGAAATCGATTTGCTCAAATCCTTGGCAACCCAAGTGGCGATTGCTATTCAACAGTCTTCCTTGGTTGAGCAGTTAGAAGCAGCTAATCAGGAGTTAGAGCGTCTCGCAAGTGTGGATGGACTAACTCAAGTAGCTAACCGAAGGCGGTTTGATGAGTACTTGAATACCGAATGGCGACGACTGGCGCGGGAGCAAAAGCCTTTATCGTTAATTTTGTGCGACATTGATTATTTCAAACGCTATAACGATACCTATGGCCATCTGGCCGGAGATGACTGTTTACAACAAGTTGCCAGTGTCTTGCGTCAGGCATTGAGGCGTTCCACGGATTTGGTTGCCCGTTACGGTGGAGAAGAATTTGCCATTATTTTACCGAATATGGATGCTAGAGGTGCAGCAAGCATTGCGGAAGCGATTCGCCTGGGTGTGCGTCAGTTGCAAATTCCTCATGCTCAATCCCTCAGCAGTACTTATGTGACTCTCAGTTTAGGGATAGCCTGCAAAATTCCGACACCCGATATTTCACCCCAACAGTTGATTGCTACCGCTGATCAGGGATTGTATCAGGCCAAAGCCCAAGGGCGCGATCGGGTGATTGTCGTGTAATCAACAAAAAGAAATGAGGAGCCTTTTGCTATACATCCCAGTAAAGAAAGCAACGTTTTCAGTTAAAGTTGTTGCTCTTCTGTGTAGAATAGAGCCTCACAAACAAGGATCATGCCAACAATGAGGCAGCAGAGTAGAACCAACCATACTCCTATCATAGGTTTTACCTCCAAAGGAGTTCTACTTCTTGGATATCACATCTAGGTGTTCGTTGATTCAATTTGCTGCAATTCTTAATGATGTTGTAGGATAGACGAAGAAGGCTTTTCTATCATTAAACTTTATGACTATTAAAAAATCGTAATTCGTAATATTGAAATGGAAATTAATTACGAATTACGAACTTCCAATTCCGAATTAGATTAAGTTATGCTTGATTCCACATTTCCTGGATTTTTTCAGGTAAAAAGCTGGCTATCTCTTCAATTCGTTCGGATGATAATTCCTTTTTAGTAGCAGCAAAAACTGCTGAAATTGTAGTTTCAATATCTCCCCCTGCAGGTAACTCAGCTTCTTGACGAATCTGAAAGAGAAAAGACTCTGAATCAAGTTTTTGTGGCTCTTGTAGGCGACTCATGAAACCAACCACAGGGTCTGTATCTTGCCATAAATCTCCTAAATCATCAGGCGATGCTTTGTAGGATTTGGTTGGTACTAGCTCTTTTTCGGCACGGAGTTCTGATGCCACCCGATCAGCCGCTTCTTTTGTCATTAGATTCCGCATCATACGGAATACAATTTCGGTGACATCTTTAGCTTTATGGGGCTCTTCTAGATGCCCTTGACGCATAACCGTTTCTATGAAAGACATGGATTTTCTCCTTAATGTTAATAAAAAAACATTTTTATTCTGCCCAACTCAATCAATTTTGATAAGTCAGACAGTAAAAAACAACAACGAACGATTTGGATGTCAGCTAGTTAAATTAGGCAAAGTTAGCAGTTGTAAATTGTCAGGAATTACTGGTGGACAATGCCAACCCTACACTTTCGGCAATTGATGTCAGTTTCAGATGGATGAATAATGCTAGTTATTCTGAAATGGCAATAAAGATGGGATTAAATATAACGATAACGCTTTTCAATCTCCATCTCTAAATTTGATAGTTTTCAATGCCAACTTAAGCCGTTTTCCATAGTTCCCGAATTTTATCAGGTAAAAATCCTGCTATTTCCTTAACCCGTTCCTCTGATAATTCATCCTTCGTTGCTGAGAAAACAGCCTTAACGACCGTTTCAGGGTCTAATCCTTGCTCTAAGCTCGCTTCTTGACGAATTCGGAATAAAAACGTGTCTGATTTAATAATCAGAGGGGGACGAATTCGGCTTAAGAAAGCAACAAGAGGATTAGTATCTTTCCACAAATCGGCAATTTCGTTTTGTAAGG
>CBKWLJ010000628.1:0-4364 GCA_966675205.1 uncultured bacterium | reverse complement strand
TGGGCAGGGCAGGCACAAGACCTGCCCCTATCAATCGGGAACATTCGGTTTTTGGGGTGATAGGTCAGACCCCGCATCAATTGATTAACAATATCTTTTCAATCGCCAGAAATATTTTTATAGAAGAATGTTCTGCAACCTAAAATATCCAATCTGACAACCCGAATAATCGCATTGATTCAAATAATCCAACGGATACCATTCATTTTTACTAATCGATTCAAAATAGCTGCCATCCTGCTGTGCAACTTCCGGCTCTACATCTGTTACATCAGCATAATACAGATAGCAAATTTCATTCGTTTGGGTTCCAACAATATACTTACCTAGCGGCAAAACCTGAACAGAAAAACCAGCTTCTTCATACACTTCTCTTATCGCTGCTTGCTCTGGTAATTCTCCTTCATCTATCCCCCCAGTAATAGGACAAGGATAGAGCTGATGTTCTTCGTTAATATCAGGAACATCGATACAAAGAGGCTGCTGTCTAATCAGGACTTCATACTCTCCTGTATTAAATTGACTTTTTCTAATGAGAAATATTGCAACTGAATCTCTGCCTTTTCTTTCCAGATAGTGAAAACCCCTGGCAGTTTCCTTCACAGTAACCCAGTCAGTCCTAAAAATGGTTTTCTCTTTGTTCATTTGACAGAATTCAGGTTTTATTTATGTTCCGAGAATTGAAGCTTATAAATCGTAGCTAGGCTCTAAGCATAGCCCGTTTTCAAATTGAAGTTTTCCTTTGCCATTGCTCCACTCCCAAGTCACTTTCGGGCTAGAGTCAAGCGTCAATACTGTACAAATCGTCTTCCCTTCAGGAAGCAATGAACCTTGAATTCTGAGGCATCCACGCGGGTAACGCCGCCCAAACTCAGGCGCATACCAAGATTGAGAAGTGTCGGCATCCATCCAGGTTACCCGATCGCTTTCGTTTAAACCGAACACCTTAATATAGAGTCGCCTTTCACCTAGTTGGCAACAATACTCATCCTGATTGGGGTCATAAACTAAACTTAAGCCAGGAGCAAAGTGCAGCGTAGAGGTATAGTCAGTAGCAAGCGCTGTTTCCAGGCGATCGCAAATCACAATTTCTTGACTTCCTAAACCAACCCAACGCTGATGCACCGCATTTAGAGGCGGTTTGGCATAGCCGTTATGGGCAGCACTCACCCACTGCCATTCCTGAGATGTACCTAATCGAACGTTGAAAGGTTGAGCTTTACGGCCAACGCGAAAACTTCCCCAGACTTCAGATTGGTCTTGATTGGCAATTGCGATCGTATTATGAGCTAACGTACTGCGCTCGTAAGACCGAATCGCGCCCCCAGCGTATTGGCTCGTGCCTGTATCAACAATGATGGGTTGACCGTTACAGTATAAGTCTACGGTTAAACAATCAGCATGAGCATGAGGTGGTAATTCATCGGGGCAAGGTGGGGCATAGTCGAAAGCGAGTTCTAAGCCATTGGCATTGCGGAGGATAGAGTAACCAGAATCAGGACAATGGCTAGTCGTTGTTAACGCTTGGTAGGGAAGTGAGGGCATGGGTGAGACACCTGCCGCTTGCAGCAAGCGAGTACATAAACCATCAGTCAGGTGATTTGGAGATTCTCCCAACAACTGACTCACCCAACCTACGACTTCATCTAGGGGGTTAGCAACATTGTAAGCGGCATCATTCCACAAGGGATAAGCACCATTAGATAGGCGGATTTTACTGGCAAAGTCCAGCATCCGTTTCAGGGGTTCGCTGATGGTTTCCGGCACCGTCCAACCCGCACTTCGCAAGCAAGCAACAGATTCAGCCACGAGGCTAAGGACGATGAGATGATACATCGGGCTGCGCTCGTAATGTCCCCCATCGGGGAGAATTTGCAGGGCTAGCTGTTGGGAAAGTTGATGCAGGGCAATTTTTGCGATCGCTTCCGCTTTGGGATGATTAAAGTTTAAACCCCCAATAATCAATGCTCTGAGATTTTCTAACAGATGATTTCCACCTGCAAAATATTCTTTGCTGCGATGCAGATACTGTACCTGAAGCCACAGGGAAGTCAGAACTTCTGGTTCAGCTAAAAGAGGAATTGCTCTAATTGCCAATGTCCAGTTGACAATACGCAAAGATGTGGTATAAGGATGCCAACCATCAAAGGAACACAGGGGATTGGCGTTAATCCAGTCACAGATAAAGTGTTTGAGCTGACTTAAGCTTTCACCCTCCATTTGTCCTTGTTGATAAGCTACGGTGAGGACTTCCCGCACCCAGTCGAAATAGTGCAGGTTAAACTGCCACAGACGAGGATAGTCGGGGCTATTCCAAGTAATGGGGAATTTCAGTTCTCGCGATTGGTTGAGAAAGGTGAGGGTATAAGTGTGTTGAGGCGGGGGGATAGGGTTAACGGGTTTGGGAAGTTCTAATGCTTGGAGATAGCCCTGACGTAAGGGAGGCGTTGAGATAGAGTTACCTACGGCTAGCGATTGGCGTAGGGGTAAGGGTAGCCTAGGAAGCGCTCGCGATCGGACTTCAAATTGAACTCGCGCTGCTAGCTGACGGGGTGGAATATCGCGAATTGTACGAAACCAGCGGCCTAGATTCAATGTCTAGCTGCCTCCGCAATCTCTAAGCTAACGCGAGTCACCTCAACTAACTCTTCAAACGGAATCGGTGATGCTTCACCCGACTGAATAGCCTTGACAAAAGCGGCGGCACAGGAAGTATTGCCCTTATCCTGTCGCCATAGGTTCATGCTTTTAAATCCGGAGAAGCCGTAACCTCTTAACTTGCGGAAGTTATCTAACTGAAGGATTCTACCAGCACAGAAAACTTCTAATCGCTCTTTAGGAAAAGATTTATGACCATTGGCTAAGTAATGAACGCTGCCAAAGGAACCATCGGCAAAAGTAAGGGTAAAACTAACTTTATCCTCCCGAATTGCGATCGCTTCTTTCCCTCCTTTAGGTAAGGGAGATTGGGGAGGGTAGGTTCCCAAACTTGTGGTTTGAACCGACACAATCGGAGAATCTACGAGAAATCTCAGCAAATCGATAAAGTGACACGCTTCCCCAATAATTCGCCCACCCCCAATCGCGATGTCCTGTGTCCAGTGTTCGGCGGGAATTGCCCCGGCATTCACCGTCATAATCATTGCCTTCGGTTCTTTGAAAGGGGTGAGAAGGGTTTGGATTTGCTGAATTTGGGGGGCAAAGCGACGGTTAAAACCCACCATTAGCAGAGGGGCGCTGCCAGAATTGGAGATAGAGGTATAGGTTGACTTGATTTCATCAAGTTGTTCACAGGTAATCGCCAAGGGTTTTTCCACAAAAACGTGTTTCCCTGCTTGGAGTGCTTGGCAGACGAACTTCGCATGAGTGTCGTGGCGGGTGGCAATCACTAAGGTGTTGATTTCCGAGTCAGTTAATAAACTGGCTGTATCCGTTGTTGCCTGCTGAATGCCAAATTTGCGCCCGACATAGACGCCACTCGTTCCCCCACTGGTAGCAACGGCTTTGATAGGAACTCCGGTGGTTTTGAATGCTGGGATTAAAACTCGGCTGGCATAATTCCCCGCACCGATGCAGCCAAGGACGGCTTGATTTTGTCTTTTCTCCCCCCCTTTATAAGGGGGGGTAGGGGGGGGTGAATTTTGGAGTGAGAAATTACTATCTGGATTTCCTTCTACAGTCCCAAGCTGAATGGTGGGGTTAAGCAGGTTATCGGCTGCTTGATACTCAAAATCTGGATATTGCAGCAGAATGCCGAGAGAAGGTTCATTGCTGCCCAAGAGTTGGTAAGCTGCTGGCGCTTGATCGAGGGGAAAGCGATGAGAGATGAGAGGTGCGATGTCTAATTTGCCCGCAGCTAGCAGATCGAGAACGGCTTCAAAGTTTCGTTGTTCTGTCCAACGAACAAAGCCGAGGGGGTAGTCTTGTCCACTTTCCTCGTAAGCTGGATCGTAGCGGCCAGGGCCATAAGAACAGGAAACTTGAAAGGAGAGTTCTTTTTCGTAAAAATCTGCCCTTGAAAGTTCTAAACCCACGACACCCACTAAAACGATCCGACCCCGTTTGCGGCACATTTGGGCGGCTTGGTGAATGGGTTCGTTACTTTGGGTTGAGGCGGTAATCAATACACCATCTACCCCACGCCCACGAGAAAATGCGATCGCAGCAGCAACGGCGTCTTCCCCACGAGAAAGATCTACCGTTTCCGCCCCAAATTGTTCGGCTAGGTTCAGCTTGTGGCGATCAAAATCTATCCCCAAAACGCGGCAACCTTGGGCGCGTAGTAATTGGACGGTTATTAAACCAATTAAACCCAGTCCGGTAACGACGAACGCTTCACCTAAAGTAGGTTGAGCAAGACGAAT
>CBKWLJ010000627.1:0-4397 GCA_966675205.1 uncultured bacterium | reverse complement strand
GGTTGATGTTAACAACACCACTGTCAGTGTTACCAATCCCACCGCTAACGGCATTGCCGCAACCAATATTAGTGGCACGGTTAACTTAGCTGCTACCAGTGGCAGTCAGATTAGCCAAGCGGGAGGTGATGGTGTTCGCATCGAACAAGTAACAGGGGGACTAACTTTATCTGGATTTGAGATTGTAGATTCTGTGAATAATGGAGTCGCGGCAACCAACAGCCGTAATCTCACGATTCAAGGCAACACAATTGACAATAGTGGTATTGATGGCATTAGCCTCAATAATGTTACAGGCATAACGACGATTACCAACAACCAAATTACGAATTCAGTTGAAGATGCAATTGGACTAACCAATACCACAGGTCAAACTGAGCTAGCCATTACCCAGAATCAACTCGATACTAATGCTACAGGGATTAACTTGTCGATTGGAGGAGATGCCCAAGTCACAGCTCAGATTGCGAATAACCAAATCCTCAACAGTAGTACAGAAGCTTTGTTGATTAATTTGTCGGAGAATGCTCAACTGAATGCTACTGTTTCTAACAATCAAATTACCAACGCGGGGGCTAACGCTGGAAGTAATGGAGTCTCACTTGTAACTGACAACAATACTGTCTCAACATTTACTTTCTCGGATAATAGCTTTACCAACATTGGTAATACCTTTGGTTTCTATTTAGATGCTAGAGAGGCTTCTTCCTCGAATTTCATTTTCTCTAACAATCAGGTGACTAGCGGTACTGGTGTTATCGGTGGCATCGTTTTAGAAAATAATTCAGCAGGAAGCCGATTGTGTGTACAACTCAATGGCAATACCAGCACTGGTGCAAGCATTGCTGACTATGCCCTCAGCAACAATGCCGGTTCACTCTATCAGATTGTAGATTTGTTAAATACGACGATTAACAATACTGGTAATCTTCAATTCTTCTCTGGGCCTTTTACCAACGTGCCAGTCTGCCCTGCACCTTAAGTAAGGGGAAAGGGGAAGGGGAAAAGGGGAAAGGGGAAGAACAATAATTTTTCCCTTTCCCCTCAAGTTCTTAGCTTTCGGCCGAGTAATTGCAACTTAACTTCTCTCACTTTTTTAAGAGCTTTTCCTGCAATTTCCTATACAGGCTTAACATGAATGGCACTGATATAAGAGCCTTGAAATAAATTTCAGGCTTAAAGCTTAAGTCCGTTTTAACGGACTAAAACCCTTACTGAGTTCGTTTTAACGGACTTTAGCTATTAGCCCGCTCGCGTTCGCGAAGCGTTCTCGAAGAGTAGCGTTCCCGAAGGGTACTTTAGTTCTGGGCGTCAGTGCCATTCGACTTAACATACCTCTGGAATAGCGAATTGCTCTATTTACGACGTTCTTGCAATTTGCGATAAACTGCTTTCAATTCAACGTTGTGGTGAGCGAGTGCAACGAGGGCGTGATAGAACAAATCCGCAACTTCAGAAGCGATCGCATCTTTGTCATCATCCTTGCAAGCCATTACCACTTCTGCTGCTTCTTCACCAATTTTTTTAAGAATCTTATTATCGCCGTCGGCAAAGAGCTTGCGGGTGTAGGAGCCTTCTACGGGGTTATCTCTGCGATCGCAGATTACCTCAAACACCTGAGATAAGGTATCTGCCGGGGGGGCCGCTTTGGTTTCATCGACTTGATGGAAACAGCTTCGTTCGCCGGTATGGCAAGCAATATCACCCATTTGCTCGACGGTAACGAGTAGGGCATCACTATCACAGTCATAGCGGAGCGATCGTACTTTTTGCAAATGGCCTGATGTTGCCCCTTTGTGCCACAATTCACTCCGAGAGCGACTCCAAAACCAAGTTTCGCCAGTTTCCAGGGTTTTTTGCAGCGACTCTCGATTCATCCACGCCATCATCAAGACAGTACCATCCAAATAATCCTGCACAATGGCTGGCACCAGTCCCCGGTCGTCGTAGCGAATTTTGTCAAGGGGGATGGCTTGGTGTAAAGCATTCAATTGAGAAGCAGACGACATACGGATGGAAATTCCACGCAATCACTCACCCGTCCACAATACCATTCTGGGTAGCTAAAGCGTAAAAGGTCTCATCCTTTACTGATTCCCCATTAATTGCTTTTCCAGCTAGGCACCATGAGATGAAAGCTCACCACGAAGTATGAAAATCGTTGTTTCCCCATTGCCCATTCCCTGTTTCCCGTTCCCCGTTCCCTCTTTTCCAGCTACACATGTAACCTTAAATTTTACTCAATGAGATAATCATCTAGCATGGAAATTTGAAACAAAGACGTACCCCTATCTACAGATAGACCTTTAAGCGTCCTACTACGGAGACAACCTTGGTTAATACCACAATTAAAACGACCAAATCCGAAGAAATCTTCACCGCCGCCCAAAATCTGATGCCTGGAGGTGTCAGTTCTCCTGTGCGGGCGTTCAAATCGGTGGGAGGACAACCCATCGTCTTTGACCGAGTCCAAGGAGCCTACATCTGGGATGTAGATGGCAACCAATACATTGACTATGTAGGAACCTGGGGCCCAGCAATTTGCGGTCATGCCCATCCTGAAGTGATTTCTGCCCTCCACGAAGCTTTAGAAAAAGGCACGAGCTTTGGGGCCCCTTCCGTGCAGGAGAATATCCTGGCAGCGATGGTAATTGATGCCGTACCCAGTATTGAAATGGTGCGGTTTGTCAATTCGGGAACCGAAGCCTGTATGGCAGTTATTCGCCTGATGCGGGCATTCACCGGACGTGACAAAATCATCAAGTTTGAAGGCTGCTATCACGGTCACGCCGATATGCTCTTAGTCAAGGCAGGTTCTGGTGTTGCCACCTTAGGCTTGCCCGACTCTCCCGGTGTGCCTCAATCTGCTACCAACAACACCTTGACCGCTCCCTATAATGACCTCGAAGCCGTCAAAGCGTTATTTGAAACTTATCCTAATGACATCGCGGGTGTAATTCTAGAGCCAGTGGTGGGAAATGCTGGTTTTATTCCCCCTGATGCTGGTTTTCTAGAAGGGCTACGGATACTCACCCAAGAGCATGATGCATTGCTGGTGTTTGATGAAGTGATGACCGGCTTCCGCATTGCCTACGGTGGTGCTCAGGAGAAATTTGGTATCACACCCGACCTCACAACCTTGGGTAAGGTTATCGGTGGTGGCTTACCCGTAGGAGCCTATGGTGGGCGCAAAGATATCATGTCATTGGTCGCACCTGCGGGCCCGATGTACCAAGCCGGCACGCTCTCTGGTAATCCGTTGGCGATGACAGCAGGAATTAAGACACTAGAGTTGCTGCAAAAACCAGGCACCTATGAGCAGCTAGACCGAATTACTAAAAAGCTCTCAGAAGGTCTGTTGCAAATTGCTAAGGAAACCGGTCATGCCGTCTATGGTGGGCAAATTAGTGCGATGTTCGGTCTCTTTTTCATGGGTGAACCGGTTCACAGCTACGAAGATGCCAAAAAGTCTGACTTAACTAAGTTCAGCCGTTTCCATCGGGGAATGCTGGAACATGGAGTTTATCTCGCCCCCTCTCAGTTTGAGGCTGGATTTACCTCTCTTGCTCACACAGATGAGGATATTGACCGCACGTTGGAAGCCGCACGAGCGGTTATGTCTAGTTTGTAATTGATTGAGGGATTTCGGCTCATTCTGCATAAAATTCTCAAAATTGAGATGAAGCCGAAATCCTATTAGTAGCATCAATATAGCAATTCTCAGTTGCGTGTAATAGATGGTAGGGGCACGGCATGTCGTGCCCCTACCAAGTTTTTGTACTCCATTCATGTGAGAACCGATATATTTGCCACAAACCCCAGTTTCTTTCCTTTGAAGTTTCTCCGTAATTTCCCTGAGATTTCTAGGGTGTCAAAAAAAAAGTTCAGTAAATTCATTGATTCGCTTCAAGTGTAGAGAGAGATAGCCTGTAGTGGACATAGGTCATGTCAACAAAAAAGCTTTCTGGACAATTGCATCTGCTCTCTCACCCAGCAAGTTTTTACCTAACTTTCAGCAACGTCTCAGCTATTTTCAGAAGCAATTCAACTTTAACAGATAAGCTGAATTCTCAAGAGCCAGAGAAATGCATAAGCCAGCAGTTACTAGACCTATATAGTGAGTAAAAAGGCTTAACCCCTAATCCCACGACCCCTATCATTTAGAGCAAACAATCAGACCTCAACGCTTATCTCAGGAGGTCAGTCCATATGCAACCTCAGTGGCAAAAAATATTAGTAAAAATAACGTTTTGGCTAATCGTTGAGATTATCCTCAACCTCTTAGGACTCGATAATTTGGCAGACTATAGCGAATTTGTTTTTGAGGGAAAAGCTCTGAGTCTCAAAAGCTACATCTGTGAAGTGACAACGTCTAGTCCACTGGAACGCAACTTGCT
>CBKWLJ010000626.1:0-4411 GCA_966675205.1 uncultured bacterium | reverse complement strand
ATACCTGGGTGCAAAATAGGAGGTAACTAATGTGTTGCATAATCATAATCAAGAGTCTACCAGCAGTAAGGCACTGCGAATGGCTCTCCTAGAAAACCGCTTTTGCCTTTACTCTCAACCTATCATTCCGTTAACTGATCCAGAAAATGCGATCATTCACCAAGAAATTTTATTACGGATGATTGGGCATGATGGTCAAATTATTCCACCTAATCAATTTCTACCCTATGCAGAACAATATGGCTTGATGCCATCTATTGACCGTTGGGTGTTGGAATCGTTCTTAACTGGCATTCCCAATCCCAGTCGATGTATGGCGTGCTGGGCGAGAAGCGATTATTGCGGTTGTTTGAATTCCTTGAATTTATCTGGCTCTAGTATCAACGACGATGAATTTCTGAATTTCTTGGAAGAGGCAGTCGTTAGCCATCCGATTCCTCCTCAAAGTTTATTGTTTGAAATCACAGAAACCGTCGCTCTATTAAACATCGAAAAAACGAAAAACTTTATCTGCCGTTTACAGCAGCTTGGTTGCCAGTTTGCATTAGATGATTTTGGGACAGGGATGGCAAGTTTGGGATATCTGAAAGAATTACCCCTAAATTTTGTCAAAATTGATGGATTGTTTGTGCGAGATTTAACGACTAATTCGATTTCGGAAGCTATTGTATCTGCCATTGTGAAAATTGCCCAAGTCAAGGGAACTGAAACAATTGCAGAATTTGTAGAGAATGCGGCGATTTTGGAGCAATTGAAAGTATTGGGTGTTGATTATGCTCAAGGCTTTTACTTAGGTAAACCTAAACCCATTAGCTGGCTTGATACAGAAATGGCAATCTTTGGACAGCAGGGAAGATAAATAAGTTCCTATCTTATACTATTGTCAAAAACCGTCGAGTGAATACTGCCAGCTAAGCTAATCGTCATCCATCTTTCTGGAGCAGCCCTATCGTAGCAAGGGTTTAATCGCAGTTATTGTTCGCATCAAATACAGTATGGACATGGCATTACCGTGCCCCTACAACAAGATGCATTGCACTCGATTGAGAACCGCTATAAAATCCGAGCTATAAAATGGCAAACAGAACTTTTGCTGTTAACCAGAGAGTTAATTGATTATGGTCAATTTGCGTTCCACTGTCCTCATGAAAACAGATATTTGTGGATTTAGCCGCCGTGTAAAAAATTTATCAGAATTGGAACTAAGCGCATTTCTCAATCAACATAAGAACTTTATTTTAGACATCAGCACCAAACATGAAGGAAATCTTATAAAAGGCGAAGGGGATTCTTTTTGGATTATTTATCCTAGCGTGACATCTGCAGCGCTAGCCGCTATAAATATGCAACAGGAATTGAGAAGAATACAATCGGGGAAAAGTGATGCTGAGCGCTTAGCAATTCGTGTAGCAATCACGCTAGGAGATGTATTACATCAAGATAGAGATATCTTTGGTGATATTGTAAATTTGACGGCTCGGATAGAAGCAATAACCCCACCGGATGAAATTTATTTATCACAAGCTGCATGGTTAGCGCTTAACAAAGCAGAAGTCCAGGCTTCGTTTGTCAACGAATTTACTTTGAAAGGAATGGGAGAGCCTGAGAGAATTTACAGAATTGATCAAAAACATAAAACACGCCTTGTCAAAAACCAAACAATCATCGTCACGGATGTTAAAGGGTTTACGGCTTACCAAGAATCTCACTCTATAGAAAATGTAGAAAAATTACTAACTCAGCTAGATTTGCTAGAAAAAGAAGTATGTGAAGAATATGGTGGAACGATTCGACTGATTATGGGGGACGCCTATCTTTTAACCTTTCAATCTGCAAGTTTTGCATTAGCTGCCGTTGAAAAACTTTGCCACAATTGGGAGAAATTCATGCTAGATAATCACATAGGTTGTGGTTTAGGAATTGGTGTCTCTCAAGGAGATTTATACATTTTTAGGTCTTGCATTTATGGTCAAGACATTAATATCGCTTTAAAGCTTGAGTATATTAGTAGCCTTATTTGCCCTAGAAAGAATGAGAATTCAGTCATTGTTTCTAAGCAAATCAAAAATGAACTCAGAAACACCCATTGGGATGAAAGGTTACAACAAGTGGGAGAAATAGCTAATTCAAATCATGATTTATATAAGCTATCTCAAATATTTATCAGTGAAAATGATATTTATCAATTTATAATTCATTAAAAAATCGTATCCGTATAACCACGGAAAAATTATTTTTTTCTATCCATCACTTTTCCGTAATTATATCGTAGCTAATGCTGGCTCCTACAAAGGAAACTAAGGAATATCAAAAAAATAAATAACCCAGGAAAGGCGAGTTGTGTATATCAGTTATCTACCCTACTCAAGTTAACGGCTTAAACCCGCCCTTCCACCCATGGGGATATTTTTTATGGGGAATTCCTTAACTACTTAATGGACTGGATATGGCAAACACTGAAGAACAAGAATTAATCGATCAGATAGCTCGTCTTAATTCGGAGCTAAACAAGTACAAGCAAGTAATTGCCAATCCTCCATCCTGGTTGGATACCCAACTGCTTGCAAAGACAATTTTTAGGCTTGAGGCAGAAATTAGTGAGTTAAATGCCGAATTAGAAGTGCATCAGTTAATAGTGATGATGTTTGACCTTGTGTCACAAGCGTCTCACTCCAAAAAGCGTAAGGAGGTTCCTCTCCAGTTGAATGCGTGTTTAAACAACTAGAGAGGTAGCTTAGCTGCATTAGAGATTATAATTCCCGATCCTGACCGTATTTCTCCCGGATATGCGTATTGAAGTATTGACCCACTGATGGGGCACTCTTTAGCTCTTGATATACTTTTTCCGGTACATCGTGATACTTGTAAATACTGCCATTGTTGAATTCCACCCGCAGGATTTGAGTGCTACTGTCATAGTCAAACGAGCGAATCACGTTGCTGGTACTTTTAAGCAAGGGAAAGGCAATTACATCCCGAATGCTGGCACTATCTGTTAACAGCATCACCAATCGGTCAATCCCAATTCCTAAACCCCCAGTGGGCGGCATTCCATACTCCAGCGCGGTGATAAAGTCCTCATCAACGCCGTGTGCCTCCAAGTCTCCTGCTGCCTTCCGCGCTGCCTGTGCTTCTAAACGTTCCCGTTGGTCGATGGGATCGGTTAACTCGGAGAAAGCATTGGCCGTCTCGCGTCCGACGATGAAAAGCTCAAAACGCTCCACTAAACCTAGCTTTTCTCGATGAGGTTTAGCGAGGGGGGAAATTTCTACTGGATAATCCAGCACAAACGTCGGTTGAATTAGGGTTTCTTCACATTTCTGCTCAAAGCATTCATTGAGGAGTTTGCCAATGGATTCACATTCCTCTACACCCTCAATTCCTACGTTTTTAGCGGCGGCTTTCGCTTCATCCAAGGTGTTGAACTGAGTGAAATCTAACCCCGTCTTCTCCTGTACCAACTCATGCATGGTCACTCTACGCCAAGGGGGCGTTAGGTCAATTTCTTGTCCCTGATAGGTAATATGCAGCGTTCCCAAGACTTCTGTTGCAACTGCGGTAATGAGATTTTCCGTCAACTTCATGATGTCTTGGTAGTCCGCGTAAGCCTGATAAACCTCAACAGTCGTGAATTCAGGGTTGTGGCGGGTGGAAACCCCTTCGTTACGGAAGATGCGCCCTAGTTCAAATACCTTTTCAAACCCACCCACCACCAAGCGCTTTAGGGGCAACTCGGTGGCAATCCGCAGATACAAATCCATCTCCAGGGTGTTGTGGTAGGTGATGAAGGGACGTGCCTCCGCCCCCCCAGCTTCAGCCTGAAGTACAGGTGTTTCGATTTCCAGAAAGCCTTGCTCTTCTAAATAGCGGCGAATGGCTGCCGTAATTTTGGCACGACGGCGGAAGGTTTCCCGGACATCAGGGTTAACAATGAGGTCAACGTAGCGCTGGCGGTAGCGCTTCTCGGTATCAGTAAGACCATACCACTGGGAGGGTAAGGGCAAAAGCGACTTAGTCAGGATGGTGTAGTGGCTGACATAAACTGAGAGTTCGCCTTTTTCCGTGCGCTTAATGGTTCCCTTGACGCCGATGATGTCCCCAATATCAGTTAGCTGCTTCAAATGATTGAAAGCATTGGGCACCTCTGCCATTGTTTCTGAGATGCGCTTTTTGTCCAGGTATAGCTGAATTGTGCCCGTTTCATCTTGTAGGGCGAAAAATGCCAGTTTACCAAAGACTCGACGTGCCAGGATACGACCTGCGATCGCAACTTCCAAATCTGCTTCTTCGCCAGCCGGCAAATTGGCAAATTTTTCTTGGAGTTCTGCGGCGTGATGGGTGGATTCCCATTGATAAGCAAACGGGTTCATCCCCAACGCCTTAAGTTGTTCGACTTTCTCCAAGCGAGTTG
>CBKWLJ010000625.1:0-4432 GCA_966675205.1 uncultured bacterium | reverse complement strand
ATGGAAAATGCCACTTTCATTCATGGCTATGAAATTTTTTCATCGGGACTGCCTTGGAGCCTTCTGCCTTTTGCTATATTTTCATTTTCATATTTTTTGATTAAATTTTTATCAAAATTTTTTTGCATAATTTTTCTAGTGTCTTTGCATAATTTTCCCAGGAAATGGAGAGACATATTACAGCGATATATCACCAACTATCTGCTGTAAAAAATCGAATGTTTACAATCAAAAATAAGTTTTCTAAGCTATGCCTTAAAGTTTTGGGCTTTAGTACACTCACTTTAGGGCCTGTGCTGTCCGGTTTTCTCGTGACCCCGATCGCCACTGCGGTTGACGTGAAGCGTGAGGAAGTTGTCTTTGAGTCCTCTCCCCGCTTAACCCGTGCTGCCGTTGCCACCTATCCAGGTATAGGGACATTAGCTCAATATCAGTTCACAATTGCAGTACCTAAGGATGCAGGGAAACCGCTACAAGCCGTCACCATTACCCAGCAGGAGAATCTAGAACAGATTGAATTTGACCTCAACCAGAATAAAGCCTTTGCTGGTGACAGATTCGCTGGGGGTTCAGCCGTTTCCATCGCCAGCATTGGAGGAAGCGAGTCTGCCGATTCTCATCAGGTCACTATTGTCTTTGACCCACCTGTTCAACCGGGTAGCACTGTAACGATTGGCTTACGAGGAAATCGTCCTACATGGGGAGGCATCTATCTATTTGGAGTTACCGCCTTTCCCGTTGGAGAGAATAACCTCGGTTTATACCTGGGGTCTGGTCGGATTGCCTTTCCTTAAAATTAAAGACAATTGACTCGCTTTTGCCCTCTACTCGGCTGGAATATTGCTAACAAAATCAAACAAATGATGAGCCAGTTGTAACTTGCTACAAGGTTCAATTTCTACCTGGCGTCCTTGCTTATCCAGAAAAATCGCTTGATTGGTATCGCTGGCAAAACCACTGTTGGGTTTATCGATGGGGTTGGCTGCGATCGCATCGAGTTTCTTCTTCTGCAATTTCTCCAATGCAGGCTTGACAATATTACCTGTTTGTGCAGCAAAACCAATTAAGCGCTGATGCGGCTGTTTGCGCTGTCCCAATTCTGCCAAGATATCCGGCACAGGTTCTAAGGGTAAGGATGTGGGCAGTAATTTTTTGGGTAACTTTTCTGAAGTGTACTCAGCGGGTTTAACATCGGCCACTGCCGCTGCCATTACAATGACATCCGCATCCGGAAAGCATTCCAGCATCGCTTGCTGCATTTGAGAAGCACTCACCACCGAGATGGCACGAATGCCAATAGGTATCTCCCAGGATACAGGGGTATGAACGAGGGTAACAATTGCTCCTCGATGCTTCGCTGCCTGTGCTAGCGCCAGTCCCATCTTACCCGTAGAGGGATTGCCGATAAAGCGAACAGGGTCGAGATATTCCTGTGTTCCGCCAGTGCTGATTAATACGCGCTTGCCGACTAAATCTCGCTTCCCGTCTGTATGTAATAAAGATTGAATCGATGCCAAAATTTCCCCAGGTTCTGCCATGCGTCCGGCACCGATGCGATCGCACGCCAACAACCCTGCACCTGGCCCGACACTATGATATCGAGGGTCACTCAGAAGTTGCTGCCAATTTCGTTGTACTGACTGTTGTTCCCACATTTCGGTATTCATGGCGGGTGCCAACAGAACAGGACAGCGAGACGCTAGTACTGCATTGGTGAGCAAGTTATCAGCTAAGCCATGTACTAGCTTTCCTAAGGTATTCGCTGTCAAGGGAGCAATCACAAATACCTCCGCCCATTCCCCTAACTCAATATGTAAGGGGCGAGGGTGAGTGGGTTGCCAAAAATCTGAGTCAGTATAAGCTCGATGGCGTGAGAGGGTCGATAAAGTTAAGGGAGTGATAAATTCTTGAGACGCCTGAGTCAGAATCGCTTTAACTTGTACCCCAGACTTAAATAAGGTAGAAATAACTTCACAAATTTTATAGGCGGCGATGCCGCCGCCTACACCGATGAGAACTCGCTTACCCTGGAATTTGAGAGTTGGGAGTTGGGAGTTGGGAACCTGGAGTTGCTTGTTAATTTCAACCATGATTGTTCTGGGCTGTCACCCCCAATCTACCCATTGCCATCGAAAGTCGCTCATGCTTCATCGTAGCCTTCTAAATCTAGCAAGTAGACGTAAGGCTCAATTAACTCGGGACGTTGAAATGCTAGCGATCGGAGTAAATGCCAATCGTCGAGCCCTTCAAAAGCATTACTATAGTCATCCCGCTCCAAACGGCTGGCTAGTTCTGCAATATCATCTGCAGTGAGAGCTGATAGATCGCGCTCTCGAACGGTTAAAGTTGCCATCGCTCACGCCTCCCTTGATTAGCAGCTATGTCAAGCGCTGTACAGATCTAACATCCGCATTTATATTATCCCTGTTCCGAGCCGGACTAGGTTTAAAACTACGAAGTATTAAGTGAAGACGTTGTAAAGTTTTTCTACGGTTTTCTCGTCGGGTCAGTCGAGTGACTTTCTATGTTTCTAGTTGTAAAGAAGCCATCAGGGACGAGCATTCGAGCGAACTGATAAAAATCATTCGCAACAGCCCTGTTGAATTTCATCATTTAACTTAATAAGGGGTCGATTCCGTATTTACTACAATAAAATCCCGGATTATTTCTAAAACTTCCGGTCGAATCTCATGACCCATATGAAATTCTTTGTACTGCATCGGGGCCCCCAAGTTGAGTAAGTAATCTCGTACTCTCTGAGCCGCACTGATCGGAACAACGGTATCTTGTTTCCCATGAACAATTAAGACCGATGGTACAGGCGATTCAAGTTCCTGAGGGGTTCGATGTAAATAGCCACTCATGCAAATTAAACCCGCTAGCGGTAGATTCAATCCGACATCTAATGTCATTGCTCCACCTTGAGAAAAGCCGCTCAAAATGGTGGACTCCAAGGAAATCCCCGTTGTACTTGCCAAAGACTTAATCCAGTCTGTTAGCAACTGCTGACTCACGGCTAATCCTTTATAGTCCTCCCTAGAGAGGTCATACCACATCCTACCTCCCTCTACCTGAGGGTGAGAAAAGGGAGCATTGGGAAGCAGGAAGTGGTAGTTAGGCAGGTTTAACATGGGCACTAGAGTTGCCAAATCTTGAGCGTTGGCACCCCAACCGTGTAGAACTACAACCAAACCAGCAGGCTTCTCACTCACCGCTGGGGGAATGGAAATAAAGTCAAGAGACAGAGCCCTACTCCTAAAGAATGCAACTCACCAATTTGTCACAGGTGTGAAGCTGATATTCTAAAGGATCTTGGTCTCAATGAGGTCACCAACCAGCAATATTTTTGAAGCTATCGTGTTTGATGATGATATGGCGATCGCGATCAAATGCGATCGCGCCTTCGTTTTTCAGTTTGCTGAGAAGTCGCGTAACGGTTACCCTTGTTGTCCCAATCGCATTTGCCAAATTTTGATGGGTGAGGCGCATCCCCAGACGAGTGCCTTCTGCCACGGGTTGACCCATCTCTTGTTTCATCAACAACAGTAACTGTTGCAAACGATCTTCAACTCGACGTTGACCAGATATCGCTAAGAGTGCCTCTGTTTGACGCATCCGGCGCACCATCTGCGGTAAAATCATTTGAGATAAACGGGCAGAAGCGTTGATTTCTGTCAACGAGAACCAAATGAGATGGACATCAGTGAGGGCGGTTGCCTGATAGCTTGGGAGCAGGGAAAACCACTGACCGAAGAACATCGAAGACTCTGCCCAACCTAGCCACACTTCTTCGCCGTTCTGGCACAGCGTACTTAACTGCACTATTCCCTGGCAAACTTGCCAGACTCCTTGGGAAACTAGGGGAATTCCTTCGCCTTTCGCATAAAAATGCAATCGGCGTCCTTCCCATAAGTCGTTTTGATTAGTTTCTAGAATTGCTCTGGTGGCTTGCGACATGGGGTGCAACAGTTTGAAGTGCGGTATAAATGCTGGCGTAGATCGCCAGCCCTACTGTAAGCCACCAAGGTAAAGGCACGGTAATCGGGAGATTAAGCGATTTTTTAGGCCAGCTCTAACTGTTCTCCTCTAATAAGTTAGGAGAAATCGGTTTTAGTACAGTTTGATAGAAATCAGTTCGGATTTGAGACTTCAGATATCGCTGCTGTAGGGTTCGCCACTCCTGCCATGCCTGGTAACGCGCTTGGGTGAATTGCACTGCTAGGGTGGGCAGTTGAATGCTAATTTCCGAGTCGAGGGTTTCTTTGAGAAATTCTGCTAAAACAAAGCTATCTTGAATTTCACCCAAAATACTCTGAATGGCTTTGATATCTTTGACATAATCCTCATAGCTAGAGCCATAGAAATCCGTAAATAGCTCCATCTGATAACGCACGCGTTTGGCTTGTTTACGTAAGCTGTGAAGACTATCTCC
>CBKWLJ010000624.1:0-4434 GCA_966675205.1 uncultured bacterium | reverse complement strand
GTTTCCCGTGCGACTTCTGAACCATTGCCAAAAGATATCGAAACCTCAGCATGGGCCAGAGCCGGTGAATCGTTAATCCCATCTCCAGCAAAGGCAACAATTTTCCCCTTATCCTTTAAATCCTTCACCACTGCCACCTTTTGCTCTGGGAAGGCTTCGGCATGGGTATTCTCTGGAGTAATTCCCAACTCTTTAGCAACGGCGTAGGCGGTACGTTCCTGATCACCAGTGAGGAGATGAATGTCCATCCCTTCTGCCTTTAAGGCCTTGATCACATCGGGACTTTCAGCCCGTAATGGGTCGCGGTAGGCCATGGCCCCTAGTAATTCCCCGTTACTTGCGACGTAAATTACTGAGTTACTCGCTGACTTGAAGTGAGGAACTTGTTTTTTCTCCAGCACTTCTAAGCTAACGCCTTCTTGGAGCAGGAAGCGAGCGCTTCCTACTAAAATTGTCTCTCCGTCAATTTCTGCCCGAACACCCAAACCAATGATATAGTCCCACTTGCCACGGGGCAAAATTTGTGCACCTTGTTTTTGGGCATAGCGCACGATCGCAACTGCAACAGGATGGGTCAAACGCTGTTCGGCGGCGGCAGCCAGTTCAATCACCCGCATTTTTGAGGTTGATTCGCTCACCGTTTCCACCCAGACGACAGACGGTTCTCCTTGAGTCAAGGTGCCTGTCTTGTCGAACACCACGGCATCAACTTCCGCTAATTTTTCTAATGCTCTGCCACTGCGGATGAGAATTCCCTTCCGTGCTGCGGCCGTTAGTGCAGCCAATACCGTTGTCGGCACCGAAACCCGAATTCCTGTCGCTAAATCCAGGGTTAAGATCGAAGCCGCCCGCGCCAAATTCCCGGTGAATGCCAAGACAAGTCCCGATAAAAGCAGGGTAGGAACAACGGCTTGATTCGCAACGGTTGCCGCATAATTTTCAATGCGGGTATCGTGAACCGGTGCCTCTTGCATGACTTTAATAATCTGTCCGGCACGGGTATCGGTACCCACTTTCTCTGCCAATATATAGAGTTGTCCCTCTCGCACTAGGGTAGAGGTATAAACCGATTGTCCTTTTTTCCGCATCACCGGCATCGCTTCACCGGTTAATTTCTGCTCATCAATCAGCGCTTTTCCTCGGGTGATGCGACCATCTACAGGAATTTGGCTACCAGGATAGACAATTACTACATCCCCTGGACGAACTTCGTGGATGGAAATTTGTTTCTTCTCGCCGTTGCATTCCACCCAAACCAACTGCTCAAGAGAGGCGAGTAAATCGAGGGTTTGTTGTTGAGAAGACTTGGCTGTTTGCTCCCGAATTGCCTCACCGATTTCGATCAGTAACAGCATGATCGCTGGACTAATAAAATGACCCTGTAGGGTCATAATACTGATTGCCATCAAGTCGAGGAAATCGATATTCAGTTTTTTCTCGTTGAGAATGCTATCCAAAGCCCGTTGAGCCACCGGCAAAGTAGCAACGGCAATGGTTCCACCGATAATTAAGGGAGGAATGGGTAATCCCAACGGCCCTCCGAGTAAGGCAAAAGTAGTACTCAAAGCTGGCAGCGTTAATGCCGACCAAAAGTTAGGTTCGGGTTCAGGTTCTTCCTGAAGGGATGCGGCTTTTAAATCTAAAAAAATATTGGGTTGACTGGCACTTTGAATCAGATCGATCAGATGCGATCGTATTTTTTGAACACCCATCAAGTCCGCATCATAGCTAAATGCAACAGAACGGGCATCTATGTTGAGTCGTACCTCTGTCACTTGGGCATCGGTTTTGCTCAACACAGTTAGTCTTTGCACATAGTCTGGATCGGTAGCCAGTCGCGGCACTCGGAAACGAATTCGTCCGCGAGTCTCGTGAACGATTTGATAATCGACTTCTGGAGGTTGGGCTACGGATTGAGTCGATTGGGCAATCGTCGCTAACTTTCCATTGACGTCTGAGGTGGAGTTTTGAGCGGTTTTTTCTTGATCGGATGCTGCCATTTCCAACTCAAGTCGCTTGATGACTTGACGGGTGGTGCTACTGGCAACCATATATATAGGGAGTGCCACTAACCCTTCTATTCCTAGTACTCCTGTCACCAGAAATCCTGCGGCGATGGGAATGACTGATTTAGCGATTTGGATGCCTTGTGCAGGCAGGTTAATGGGCTCTTTGAAAAAAGGTTCTAATTTCTCAGATGAGGGTTGAGTCTGCCTGGGTGTCTCAGCTATCTCTGGATGAGTCTGAAGAATTTCTAACGTCTGTGATAAAGACAAACGACTCTCATCAAATGTGACAACTAAACTATTAGTTGTTGGGTTCGTTTGTACTTCACCCCTACCGTCAAGGCGCTGTTGCAATTGCTGCGCTGCTTCGTCCAAGGCAGATGTCAACCGACTGTCTGTGGTACGTAGCCGCACACGACCCGGAATAGCATGAACAACGTGGATCTTGCTCTCAGAGCGTTGTGCAGTGATTTCATTCATTTTTGGTGTACCATTCAGTTCTTGTCTAGAAATTGAGAGATTTTTCACCTTCTTTAGAAGAGTCCTCTGAAAATTAGAACGGATCGAGTTGCTTTAAAAAAGACTTGAAATCAACACAGGGGAGATATAAAGCCATCAGCTTTCCCTGTGCCGATTAAAGTTGAGTTGAGATAGTGCTGTTGCTTTTGTGCTAGTGCAGCATGGCGAAAATAAGTGACCAGTTAACAACAGAGCCAAAAGTACAAAGTACAAGCCTTTTGACCTTCTGCCTCCTGCCTTTTTTCTTCTGCCTTCTTGCACTAGAGGCTCCTGATGCTCCAAAGTGCAGGACAATGAGACAATTGCCTCTAAGCATTGCATCGGGTTGTATGCGATCGCCTTGGGTACTTTCCCTGGTGGGGCGATCGCTTTTCGGGCTACTTTTTACTAGATGAGGTTGTCGATGAGTCTGGATCTGACGTGTAGTGCAGCTTTATAAAACTATCAAAGGCATACCACGCCAAGACATACCAAGGGGCTGTCTCAAATTCCCACTCATTCTGGATTAACTCTCGCAGCGATAGTGCCGCTAGTCCCATTGGGAACAGCATTCGCAGATCAACAACACCATTCGTTGCCAGTCCGAATCGTTCATTCAGGTCTTTAACAGCACTAGCTATATCGCCGGCTACTTCCGATTTTCCCCCACTTAACGGCTCTTCCACATCAGCAACGCTGCCCAGAATAATGCCTAAATCCTGCAAAATGGCAGTCATTTCCTCTTGCCAACCTTCATTATGAGTGTGATGGACAACAATGCTGCCTGTCTGGAGGTTAGTCCGAACTTCATGCACTTCAGGATGGGCATTCAGGGCGTTGGCAATGCGTGCCATTTCCTGATGGTTGCGGCGCTTAGGGGAAACTCTTAACCTTGTCCGACTAGGGGTGCTGCTAACGACATGGGTATATTTCGGTATGGGCATTTCTTACAGATAAAGCAGAACTAGAGCTTGCGCTTTAGTCATTAACGACGATAATTTCTGGGTGACTTGGCTCTGCCGATTTACTGTCTTCTTGATCTTGGGTTAATTCAGCCTTTGCTTCTGCCACCAGATCTTCAAAAACTTCTGTTGCCTCTGCAAAGAATTCCTTACCCTTCTCGTAGGCTAATAGGCTTTCTTTGATGGCCGCCTTTGCTAAGGGTTTACCCACTTGTGACAGGAAGGGCAGGACGATCGGAGTAATGATGAGCGCACCCACCCCAGCGGCAATTCCTGCTGCTCCCCCGTCTACTCCTTCGATCACTTCTGTGAAGATGTCTTCAAGTGCCATAACATTCCCTCCCGAAGAGAAAAGAACTAATTTCAGAATAACAAGCATACCGATAAAAGTTAAGAGAATATCCTATCTCCGGGTAGAAAATGGTTAAGATATTTATCCTCTGTTTGATACTTAGAATACATTTTTGCGATCCCTAATCTTCTTATGCGGTTCAAAATCAGAGGAAAATGTAAAAAACCATACTTCGTTTTGCAGTTTACTTATAGTCTTCCAAAACTCAAAACCCAGCGTTTTCTAGCAAGACAGCCAATCAATTGCTTTCTAAGTTAAGGAAAGCTGAATTTTTTAAAAATACATAAAACTTTACATTAAGCCTGAGGGAGGAAAAAGGCGATCGCTCACGCTGTAAACCAACAAAAAAAGCGCTTCCACCAGAAGCGCTTAACAACCACATTACAAACTAAAGCTTGAATTTTTTCTACCTTAGCCGCGAATGACAAAAATCTCAAGCCTTATCGCTATAGTTTCACATACTGTTACTTTCTCGCATTTTCAGTTGCTCCCGCTGCATAGCTGAGTTAAAGATGATATGAATAGAAATTCAAGTGTTAGGGATTAGTCTGATTTTCACCAATTCCCAATTCCCAATTATTCGCTCATCCTCGATTTCTCTAATTTTCCTTCCTGA
>CBKWLJ010000623.1:0-4440 GCA_966675205.1 uncultured bacterium | reverse complement strand
AATAAAGCCCATTTTGTGAGCTGTTTATGGAAGCCGTAAATATAAAAGAAGAGGCGCGACGATTAATTGACAGATTGCCGGAAGATGCTACGTGGGATGACCTGATGTATGAAATTTATGTCAGGCTAGCCATTGAAGCGGGACTTGCAGATAGCAAGGCTGGTAGAATAACTTCCGTCGATGCAGTTCGGGCGCAATTCGGACTACCAACGTGAACGTTTTTTGGACAGATACAGCCGTAAAGCATCTTTCAGCGATTTATGCCTACATAGCCCAAAACTCACCTCAATATGCGGCTAGAATGGTTGATCGTCTGACGAGACGTTCACAGCAGATTGCTAAGTTTCCTGCTTCAGGTCGAATTGTGCCAGAGTTTGAAGCGGAACAAATTCGTGAAGTGATTGAAGGTTCCTATCGAATTATTTATTACATCAAGTCTGAACAGATAGATGTACTTGCTGTGATACACGGTTCACAACAAATCACTGAAGATTTTCCCCCATCACCTGATTGAGTTAGGGCGGGTTTTGTATAAAGGTTATTGGTTAGAGTTAAGATTGATTGACTAAAGTGAACCCCTACATTAATCTTCATTTGTAATTTCCAGAGATTGCTGATACTTGGGCATCGCTTGTTCAAAGTCTCGTAATTCTTGGAAAAAGATATTCATTATCAACAGCAACAACGCCGCAAAGGACTATTCCAGCGGCGTTGCACAGTTTAGAGATGATATTCATTCGGGGTAGGCATTAATTACCCCATCTTGAGTTATTGATTGGGTAGAAGTTGGCTAGAGTAAGCGTCTACCTGAAAAGCAGGGGTGCGGTTACTGTAGTCGGTTTCAGTGCCCGTAACCGATTGAGCCAGTTTTTCAAAGGACTGAGAACGCCAGTTGCGCTCATGAATGGGCTTAGACTGCTCACCCCGGAAGTAAGCTTGGGTACCGATGACAGCAGCCGCAACCCAACCTACAACAAATACAGCAATTAGGATCGTCATAACCGTGTCTCCGCTAACTTTGTTTAGTTTTGTAACTCCTTATGTAAATAAATGTAACTAAATTTGACTGATGGCGTCAAGTTACGGTAAATAGCCAAGTTAGTAGGGTTAACCCTACCTGAGCTGCTCTGTTGCTTGTGCTAATCTCTTACGCTTAAACTTTGTACTTCAGGGAGTAAGGATAATAAAGCGAAAAGCTTGATTGATATATCTTTCCCTTTTGCCCTTCCTCACAATATGTAATTTGTCAGTACGAGAGTTTACGTAAAGTTAGAATTAGAGGTGAGTGCGTTCAGTCAAGACTTCGCAACCGTCTTCTGTCACCAGTACTGTATGTTCCCCCTGCGCTGAGAGAGACTTATCTGCCATTACCACAGTCCAGCCATCGGGTAATAACTGCGTTTGTTTAGAACCTGCACTCAAAATTGGTTCAATAGTTATCGTCATTCCAGCCCGCAGCTTAACATTTGGTAACTCACGGGTGCGAAAGAAGAAAACACAAGGGTCTTCGTGGATATTTCGTCCTACTCCATGACCCGTAAAATCTTCTATGATGCTAAAGCCATTCGCTTCTACATGGTCTTGAACCGCACCAGCAATATCTAGTAGATAATTGCCGGCTTTGACTTGCTCAATCCCTTTGTACAGTGCTTCCTCGGTAACACGAATGAGCTTTGTCGCTTCTGGAGACACTTCACCAATGGCAAGCGCAATGCAAGAATCCCCGTGAAAACCCTGATAGTAAGCGCAGGTATCCACTTTAAGAACGTCACCTTCGCGAATCACTCGTTCAACACTAGGGATACCATGTACAGCCTCATGATTAATGCTGGTACACAGTGTTGCGGGAAAACCACGATACCCCTTCAAACTGGGGACTGCTCCCATCTCTCGGATGCGCTTCTCAGCATAAGCATCTAAGTCAGCCGTTGTCATACCGGGCTGAACGATTTGGGAAATTTCTTTTAATACAGTGGCAACAATCTTCCCTGCTTGACGCATAGTGGCGATTTCCCGTTGCGATTTGATTTCAATGCGACGGCGTTGCTTTTTGGCAGGGGAAGGTTGAGGAGATTGAGAAAGGAGTTCGCTGAGGAGGTTCATGGATTTTGAAATTGCTACATTAGCATACCCTAGCATGGCATAGCATCTCGTGCAAAATAACAGGGTAAGGCGTTACTATACGTACAGAAGACACTCAACAAAAATCTCGAATGGGCGGTAAAACTTCACTGGCGGGCGTAACAACTTATATTCCACCGGAATGGAAAAAAGAGCTTGAAGAGTGGGCACAGGAAGAAGAACGCTCCGTTTCTTGGATTCTCTTAAAGCTTATCGGTAATGCTCTTGCTGAGCGGCGTCAGGAAACAGACGCGAACAAAAGCGAAGAACAATTGAGCGTAGTCGGTAATCACAAAGCAGTGTCAAGACAAAATTAGGGAGTTGTCAAAAAACACACCTGTCTTTTGTAAGGGCACGCTATCAGCAATATTCTAACCCTTGCTTAAAGATTAATGTTGCCCTGCCTAAATCAGGAAATGATGAAGTTATTATTGGACAAGCCCTAAGGTCAAAAATTAGAGTGCCTAGCTCGACTTTACACCTGAACTGGACTGGCGAAAAAGCAAGCCTAAGCTAAGCTCTAGCTGGAATATTTGAGTAGGGCTTGAACTACGAATGAAACAATTGTGGGGTGGATTTCCTACCCCACTGACGATTAGCGGTAGTTCGTAAACTGTAAAGCAACAGGTAAGTCTTCCTGCTTTAGCCTTTGAATAACAAGCTGCAAATCGTCTTTGGATTTGCTGGAAACTCTGACAGCATCTCCTTGAATTGTTGCTTGTGCTTTTTTAGCAAACTCATCTCGAATCAATTTGGTGATTTGTTTGCCAATTTCCTGGCTAATGCCTTTTTTGAGCTTAATTTCTTGACGAACCCGATTACCGCTAGATTGCTCAACTTTGCCGTAGTCGAAGATTTTCTGTGAGAGGTTGCGTTTAGCGGCTTTGGTTCTGAGGATGGTGTGAACTGCATCTAAGGTAAATTCACTATCGGTATTTACCGTGATGGCTTCTTTACCCAACTCTACCGTTGTCTTTGTATCTTTCAAGTCGTAACGGCTGTTGATTTCACGGGTTGTTTGGTCTACGGTGTTGACCAACTCTTGGTAGTCAAAATCACTGACAATATCAAATGAATAAGTGGAAGCCATAAGAGATTATAGAAAGCTGGTTTATTACTAACAAACCCTAATTTAAACTTCAAGGCGTGATGGATTGAGCCTTGATAAATGGTTTGAGTCGCTTAATTCAGGTTATTTACACTCAATAAACTTAAGACGAAGAGGGTACCGCTAGAGGCTGAACCAATGGCGAACATCAGCGATCGCGCGATGGGGATGTTGGTAATGTAAAAGAGGGAGTACAGTAATCGGGCAATGACAAATGCGATCGCTACTCCTACTGCTAAAGCGGAAGTTTGTCCCGTTATATAAGCCATTAGCGCGGCTGGAGCGAAAATTACAAATGCTTCAAATGAGTTCTGATGAGCCCAAGTTGCTCGCTGTCCATAAGCAGGCAACTTGTCAAACATGGCACGAGGAGCGCTCGTATCGTATCCAACTTTCGCACGAGCATAGCCCACAACCAGAAACGGCACGTAAATTAGAGCCGCTGCTGCAACAATACAGTCAAGCAGAATTGCAGAACCTGTTAAATCCATAACTCAATCGAAGTAAAACAGAGTAACCAACTTGCGCTGCTCTTCTGCATCAGCACAGGTTTTAAGGAGGGTTCGGCTGTCATGGAAGGCAAAGCAAATCAACTGCTGGCAACGGGAAACAATTTCCTGATTGCACAAAGCACTGGCTTCCCCTAAGGATAAGTGATCGTTTTCTGGATTTTCTACCAGATGCATGACGGTTTCCAACTGCTCTCGCGATTCTCTGGGCTGTCGCTCTAAGCTTTGGGGCAAAATCACAGTGAGCAAGTTAGGATTCGCACGCATGGCTCCGCGAATGGCGGCGGCATTGGTGCCGATGGCACCGGAAGTCATGAGCCGATTGCCCTCTAGCACTAGGGCATAGCTCATCATTTCAATTAAATTTTGATGGGTAATCGGAACATGACGCGACCCCAGTAAAGCAATCCGTTTAGAGCCGGTTTGCTGGATTGTCGCGAGTTCTTGTGCTAAGGTATCGACCCCGGAGATATCTACTGATTGAGTCAAAGATGCTGATGTAGGCTGAACAACCCCGATATTCTACCAAAAGCAGTCCACTTTCAGACGGACTGAGTTCAGTTTAGATAAATCAGCTCCCTAAAAAACTTAAACAATTTTTAGAGCTTGCTATTTTCCAAAAGACTGTGTTAATATTAGAACTTGTGCGGACGCATAGCTCAGTTGGTTAGAGCACTACGTTGACATCGTAGGGGTCACTGG
>CBKWLJ010000622.1:0-4445 GCA_966675205.1 uncultured bacterium | reverse complement strand
GCGGTCAAGGACAGGTGTTCTTGGGTTCCTATGGAGGACTCACTGAAAAACACAGTAACGGATAATTTATTGTGGACATTGGTCATTTAGTTGCCTACACCCCAGGAATTCGCATGAACGTTGGTTTGGCAGGGGGGTGGATCGGTTCTATGACATCAGGAGAAGGATTAATTAATCGACTATCCGGTCAAGGAGTTATCTATCTTCAGTCTCGAAGTATTGATGGTTTAGTTAGATATTTGAGTTCCAAACTCCGTTAGGGGGTAGTTGCAGATTAACAAAGAAAGCAAGTTGTTAGCGTAGCGAGGCGTAGCCCAATTTGACAAGTTAGCAGCAACCTTCAACCTTCAAACCTTCAACCTGCCAACCTTCAACCTTCCAACCTTCAACCTGCCAACCTTTCAACCTGCCAACCTTTCAACCTTCAACCTTTCAACCTTCAACCTTCAACTCTTTTTTTAATCAAAAGCTTTTAAACCGATGGAAGTTGAGATTTTACATCAACCAGATAGTGCGATCGCACGAGTTATTCTCAATGCTGGTGAAGAATTAGTCGCAGAAGCAGGCAGGATGGTCGCGATGAGCGGTTATATCAATGCCAGCACCACCCTACGCCAAGGTAAAGGCGGAGGCATCTTCGGCGGACTCAAACGCATGATGGCTGGAGAGTCCTTATTTTTAAGTGTCTTTCGTTCTCCTACTAATGGAGGTGAAATATTTCTTGCGCCCAGGCTCATGGGTGATATTTTGGTGTATCAGATGATGGGTACTGGGCTAGTTGTACAGTCAACATCTTACCTCGGCAGTGCTTCAGATGTTGATATTGATTTAGGATTTCAAGGCTTTAAATCTATCTTTTCTGGAGAATCAATCTTTTGGTTAGATATTAGTGGCTACGGTCCTGTCATGCTGACATCCTTTGGGGCAATTTATGAAATCCCTGTGAATGGGGAATATATTGTTGATACAGGCCATATTGTCGCTTTTGAAAAAAGCTTATCCTTTGAAATCACTAAAGCCGGTTCGAGTTTGCTCGGTGCTTTTTTAGGCGGTGAAGGACTAGTTTGTCGCTTTAAAGGACAAGGAAAATTATTTTGTCAAACTCATAATCCTGGTACTTTTGGTATGGCGGTTGGCTCTCGATTGCCAGCTAGATAGGTATAGGAGTAAGGGAGATGGATGAGTTAGCTGTAGGATGGGCATTTCCTAGCTTCAATCCTGTAGTTCCCTGACGAGAGAATCATCAATGCCCACCTCAGGTTTAAATTTTCTCCTTATTTAAATACTCACTACGAATCAAAGCCATGAATGAAATCGCCTACGAAATTGAACATTCTCCAGCCTATGCTTCCTTACGAATTGATTTAAAGGCTAATCAATCTGTATTAGTAGAATCTGGGGCTATGGCAGCAATGGACTCTTGGATCAAAATGCAATCCAAGGTAAGAGGAGGTTTGATGAAGGGGATTGGTCGGATGCTGAGTGGTGAGTCGCTGTTTATGAGCGAGTTTACAGCTCAAGAAAGACCAGGGCAGTTGTATCTTTCACCGGGCGTCCCTGGAGATGTGCAGCATTACTATCTCAATGGCAATGGTTTGATGATTCAATCGTCGGGGTTTGTTGCAGCTAGCCCTACCGTAGAAATTGATACTAAGTTTCAAGGCTTCAAAGGCTTCTTCAGCGGAGAATCTTTATTTCTGCTCCGAGCAACGGGGGCGGGTGATATTTGGTTCAGTTCTTATGGCGCGATCGCAGAAATTCTGGTTACGGGTGATTACGTAGTGGACACAGGTTATATTGTGGCATTTGAAGATACGTTGAACTACAACGTCGAGATGCTAGGAGGTTTGTCATTTAAGGGGTTAAGAACCGGAATTTTAGGCGGTGAGGGTTTGGTTTGTCGCTTTAGTGGTAGAGGACGATTATGGATTCAGTCTCGCGAACTGTTTGCTTTAATTAATTTCTTAAATCCGTTCCGTCCTGCCAAGAGTAATGATTAAATCAAATGACGAATCAATCACCAGCTTCACCCATTAATCGCAACCCACCCCCTAGTAACCGTCAACTGCTCATTTTATTAGGGCTATTTGTCGGGTTTATTGTGGGGGTTATTTGGCTGTTAAATTTGCTCATTAATAATTTAATTGGGTTCATTCCTCCGAGTGTAGAGCGGCAGTTAGGGGCGGTTGTAGTTCCGGTTTTTGAGCAGCAAGCGAAACCTTCACCCGCTCAAGATACTTTGAATCAGATGTTGAACCGATTAGAAGCTCAACTGCCTGCTGAAGGACAACAACGGGATTATCGAGTGCTGTATGTGCCAACTTCTACTGTAAATGCGATCGCACTACCGGGTGATGCGATCGTTATATACGACGGTTTGGTGAAACAGGCGGAGTCGGAAAATGAGTTGATGATGGTATTAGGGCATGAGTTAGGCCATTTTGCTCACCGTGATCATCTGCGGGGGTTGGGGCGATCGCTACTTTTACAGATAGTGATAGCTACGTTTTTCGGGGATGTAAGTTCGTTACAATCCATCGCAGCTTCCGGTGTGGCAGCGGTTAGTCGATCGCAATTTTCCCAATCTCAGGAACGCGAGGCGGATGAGTATGGCTTGACGTTGTTGCAAAAAACTTATGGACACGTTGCTGGAGCAACTGACTTCTTTGCTCGAATGAGCCAGCATACCGGAGCAGACTTGGCGTTCTTATCGACTCATCCTGCACCGGGTAAGCGTGTGCAAGAGTTGAATCGTTGGATCAAAGCAAACAATTATCCCATCAAAGAGCGATCGCCATTGCCAAAACCCCTTGCGATTCAATAAGGCGGACGGCATTCTTCCCCCACCTTAAAAATGAGTTGCCCCTTGCTTCCCCATGAATTAGCCTTCCATCAACCGCTGCAACAACGATGCAAATCTTTCCCCTTCAGTTAACACGAAACCTTCTTAAGCCAGGTAAAGTAAAGGGTAACTACTCATTGTGGTGGCATATAGGGCAAAGAGGTACACATGAATAAAAGATATAAGATCAATATTTGTCATGGGTGTTACTTTTGTCCGCATTTTCTCATAGTTGTATAGATCAGGGACTAAGGTGGTATTCATGGAGATCACAATTGCTCGCAGTCGTTGCAAAGATAGTTTAGTTTGGGCGATCGAACAGTTACAAGGACAAGTCAATCAATCTCAAATTGAGAAGATTACCGAATTGATTGCTCAAACAATGACTGGTCCTTGGCGCTATTTTCATACAACAGAACACATTTTTGAGGTCGGTGGATTAAGAGACGAAAATCTCGATAAAACTGATGGATCAGTTGATGTCATTGAGATCTTAGCAGCCCTATTTCACGACTTAGTTTATGTCCAAGCCGATCAGGGTGTAAATTGCAATATTAGTCGTTACACTGCACCTTTTGTACTGGACGATAGAGGAACGCTCGTCATAGAAAAAGCTTCAGAACTACCGCATGACTTGATGTTTGAAATTGTGACGGCGGTATTTGGGTTAGCTCCTAGTCAAGCTCTTTCTCCCTTTAATGGGCAAAACGAATTCTTAAGTGCGCTAATTGCCGCTCAAGCTTTAGGACCTCTGTTATCACCCAGCGACATCGCTCAGATCGTTGCTTGTATCGAAGCAACTATTCCCTTCCGTCCTTTATCTCCATCAGGCTTAACTCCTAGTGAACGACTCTACCAACACTTGCTCAAAGCCAATCATCAATTCAACTTTGGTTGGGATGAAAACCAAACCATTGCTGCAGTCAAGCGTGCAGTGCGTTTGGCGAATCGGGATGTAGAGAATTTTGCCTTTCCCAATTCTGCGGATTTCCTAGACAATACATGGAATCTCATGCCAGAGACGAACCACGAACTCCTGAATTCTGATTCTTACACTGTTCAGGGATATCGCAAATCTCTGCAAAAAATGGAAACATTTATGAACTTCCTCAAACCAGAACTCGTGTTTCAGCGGTTTATGGGAGAACCGGATGAACAAACCTACTCTCAGTTAATTGATAAGACAAGAAAAAATTTAGAAGTAGCGCGGCTTTATCTCGGAATCAAGTTAATTACAATCGGTATTTTAGAAGCCATCAGCTATAGTTTAGGGCGGAATGTTCCTCTTTCTACCGTAATGGGAGAATTACCTAGACCGGGAACAAATACACCCACTTTGGATCAGTTCCTTCCTAATATTCCCATTACTCAACCCCCTGAAACTGCTTTAGAAGCTGAGGTATTAGCTCTATTAGTTCAAGGACGGAACCAAGAGTCCGATTACGACCTCAAAAACTCACCTGTCGCAACCTTTATCATCAAATCGATTGGATTTGCTTCTGTCGAACCCTTACTCAAACAAGCCAAAGCATTCTTCAATGGAGCCATTTCAGCAACAGACTTTCTTGCTGAGTTCAAGCCAGAGGTATTCGATACGATACTC
>CBKWLJ010000621.1:0-4483 GCA_966675205.1 uncultured bacterium | reverse complement strand
GGCAAAGTGAAGCGTCAAAAATCCCAAATCATAGGTGACGGGGACTCAGAAACCCCGTCCTCCTATGAGGCGGGGTAGTTCATACGTATTCTAACTCCTGAATTCTGACTCCTGAACTCTAACTCCTGAACTCTAACTCCTGAATTCTGCCTTCTGAACTCTAACTCCTGAATTCTGACTCCTGAATTCTGACTCCTGAATTCTCTTCAACGTAGTATGTAGTAAGAGTAAACTTAGAAATAACAGTGAAAGCACTGCGTATCCTCCTGCTCGAAGACAGTCCGCTTGATACAGAACTCATCCAGGCTCATTTGACTGAGGGAGACATTAACGGCGAGTTCGTGCGAGTTGAAACGCGCACTGACTTTTTAAAAATACTAGAAAAAGACTGTTTCGATTTGATTTTGGCAGATTATTCACTGCCTTCTTTCGATGGAATTTCTGCACTAGAAATTGCTCATAGTCTCTGTCCTGGAATACCGTTTATCTTCGTCTCTGGGACTTTGGGCGAGGAACTGGCTATTGAAACGTTAAAAAGCGGTGCGACAGACTACATTTTAAAACAGCGTCTCGATCGCCTTGTTCCAGCCGTAAAACGAGCGCTGCGGGAAGCGTCTGAGCGTTTAGAGCGTCAGCAGGCACAGAAAGCCCTTGCAGAGAGTGAACAACGGTTGAAGCTGGCTCTAAAAACAGCTAAGTTGGGGTCTTGGGAGTTAGATCTTACAACTAGCATTCTCTCTAGCTCTGACATCTGCAAGGCGAATTTTGGGTTGCCTCCCGAAGCGGAGTTGTCTTACCAAGATGTTCTTGCTGCCATCCATCCCGATGATCGCGATCGCGTGCGTGCAGCAGTTGAATATGCTATAGCAGAACAGGCTGATTACGATGCTGAATACCGTAACATCTGGCCGGACGGTAGTATTCACTGGTTGATTGCACGAGGGCGTTGCATTTATGCAGCAGATGGACAACCCCTCCGCATGGTGGGTGTGACGTTGGACATTACCCCCCGTAAGCAAGCAGAGGAAGAACGCGCCAGAGCGTTTGCCCGTGAGCAACAACACCGGAGACAGCTACAAAAGTTAGCAGAGGCATCCCTCACTATCAACTCGACGCTATCCCTAAATGAGACCTTACAACTGATTACAGACAAAGCCCGTGAAATCATCGAAGCACACCAATCCGTCACCAGCTTGACTATCGATGAAAACTGGGCACAGTCGATTAGTACCATCTCTTTATCCGATAAATACGCGCAGTGGCGAGAGTATAGTCAGCAGCCTGATGGCTCTGGTATTTATTCATTAGTCTGTCGCCTCCAACGTCCAATGCGGATGACTCAGACGGCGCTAGAGGCACATCCGGCTTGGCATAACTTTGGTAAGGAGGCAAGGAAGCACCCACCCCTGCGAGGTTGGTTGGCAGTCCCCCTTACGAGTCGTAATGGCAAAAATATTGGACTGATTCAGCTTTCCGACAAATACGAAGGTGAATTTAGTGAAGATGATGAAGCTATTGCCGTGCAACTGGCTCAGATGGCAGCGGCGGCCATTGATAATGCACGTCTTTACCAAGCTTCTCAAGAAGCGAATCGAGTTAAGGATGAATTCTTGGCTGTTCTTTCTCATGAATTGCGATCGCCGCTTAATTCTATAACGGGTTGGGCAACATTGCTGCGAACTCGAAAGCTTGACGAAGCCACCATTAAGCGGGCGCTTGAGGTGATTGAGCGCAATGCCCAAGTGCAGACTAAACTGATTGAAGATTTATTGGATGTTTCTCGCATTCTGCGAGGCAAGCTGACACTCAATGTCAGTCCAGTCCACCTCGCATTCGTTGTGGAAGCGGCGCTGGATACTGTCCGTCTAGCCGCTCAAGCCAAATCCATTCAGATTGAATCCTCAATTGATGCCACCGTTGGTGCTGTTGCAGGTGATTCTAGCCGCTTGCAACAAGTAGTATGGAATCTGCTTTCCAATGCCGTTAAGTTTACGCCTACTGGAGGTCGTGTGACTCTCCGACTGGAGAAGGATGGTAACCAAGCTTGCATCCAAGTCAGCGATACTGGCCAAGGCATTAGTGCTGATTTTCTTCCCCATATATTTGAGTACTTCCGCCAAGCTGATGGCTCCATCACAAGGTCGCATGGGGGACTGGGGTTAGGTTTAGCGATTGTGCATCATCTAGTAGAACTGCATGGAGGAACAGTTTTTGCACAAAGTCCGGGAGTAGGACAGGGAGCAACCTTTACAGTAAAGTTACCACTTCTTCAAGATAAAAGTCTCCTACAGGAGCAGAGAAACCAGGAAATTGGTAAAACTTTACCAGGGCCACTGACAGCTTTGCGAATACTGGTTGTTGATGATGAGGCTGACACCCGTGATTTTCTAGCATTCATGCTGAACGAATATGGCGCTAATACCACGGCTGTTGCTTCAGCCCAAGAAGGTTTGGAAGTTCTACAACAGTTTCAGCCGGATGTGTTGGTCAGTGACATTGGGATGCCGGAAGAAGATGGTTATACTCTAATTCAAAAAGTGCGATCGCTCTCCACCGATCAGATCAGAAAAATTCCCGCCATTGCCCTCACGGCTTATGCACGAGAGGAAGATAGTCAACGAGCGCTTTTAGCAGGTTTCCAAGTTCATTTACCCAAACCCGTTGAACCCACTGAATTAGTAAATGCGATCGCTTCTTTAACCCAAAACTCGGCATCGGTTTGATTCACCCCCACGTTCCGCACCATCCCCTGTCACCAATCGCTGGACTATGTCTTACGAATTTTTGCGACTAAATCCAAGAGCGAAACCACATCCGGAGTTGGTACCCTTGAGGAGACATGGGCAGCCCTAAGTAAATCGGCAACCAGAAACTAAAAGCTAATAAGACTAAAAAGATAATAGTGGCGCTAGCACTGCGGTATTCAATTTTATCACCCTGTAACCAGTGGTCAACGAGCCAAGCCAATGCTAATCCAGAGAACACTGATGCTCCCATGTAGTGGTAAAGAAAAATGCAGCGAGTGACTCTAGCCCAAGGCAGCAAGTTCGCTAACCAACCGCAAACGAGATAGAGTGCAATCCAGGTGTGGGAACTTGGAGCCAATTTCCAACCCACTCCTTGAATAAGGCGTTGAACTAACAGCAACAGCAGTAAAAAAATGGCTGCTGTAGAAAGCCACCACAAAAATGGATTTCCGATCGCATGGACATCGTAAATCACTTTCCCTGTACCAGCAGGCAAGGGGGGGTAGATGGGGACTTGCTCTACGGTGTTGCGAGCTGTCTGATAGAAGTAGGCAACAGGACGCCACATCAAGAGCCAACTGTACCATTTGGAGCAGTATGGATGAACATTCGGCCCATCACCAATTTTTTCGTGGAATGTCAAAATGTCATACTGCGCTTGCCAAAATCCGGGTGTTGGATTCATCATCAGGTGAGGAATCCAGAGCAGGCTATAGATGACAACTGGAATAACAGCAAAATTCAATAAAAATTGGATCAGGTTGAGCTGAGTGAGGTTGTGTAGGGGGGTTTTGATGACTCGTAAATCCTGAGTTTGGAGTCCTAAATCGGATAAAGAGGGGCGATTGTGCTGTTGGGGTTCTCTGGAGAGCGATCGCATTTGCTCATGATCACTGCCTTCAGGTAACTGGCGGGGTGACTTAAAACGCGATCTCATCCACTTGATCACCCAAGCGGCGAACCAAATCATGTAGGTAACTAGCAGAAACCACAATCCATTCCACTTAATGCAAGCTGATGCTCCGAAAAAGACACCAGATAGCGCGAGGTTGAGCCAACGACCCTGTTTTTTCCCCAAGGCTTTGAGAAAAAACAACTGACCCAATAATCCTAAAATTACTAAATAGACGTTATTCAGGGCATAGCGGGATTCAACGAGAAATATCCCATCAGTCGCCGCAAACAACGCAGCAATCAAGGCAAAGCTCTTGCGCCGATTGATTTCATAGGCCAATGCGCCCACAACTAAAGGAATAAACGAACCCGTCAGAGCATTCAACCAACGGTAACTCCAAGTGGAACGTAGCGAACCCGTCAAACTGTTGACAGTATCCTGTCCAATGGGAAGGTGAGAGCCAATCCAGATCCCGATCGCAATGATGTATTGGCTCAGAGGGGGATGAGCGTTAAAGAACTGCGTTCCTGTCAAGTAATTGTTAGCAAACTTAGCATAATAAACTTCATCAAAGACTAGGGTGTTAAACTGACCCAATTTCCAAAAGCGCAGGATAACCGAAAGGAGAAAGATAGCGGCCATACTTGCGCCAAACCAGGGAATAGACGAATGGAATAGCTTTTTAGACAGACTCATAAACTAGTGCAAAGCTCTTGACGGAACTGTGTCGCCTCTTTCCAAACGTTACACAATTAGACCTTAATCTTAGGTTTAGTTGGCGTCGGGTTACCTTAATGTCGGCAGAAGGCTCCCGCTATAACCGAGGCGGATTGATCGAGGC
>CBKWLJ010000620.1:0-4488 GCA_966675205.1 uncultured bacterium | reverse complement strand
AAGCGGGGGGCTTGTACCCCCCTTTGGACTTGGTCAAGGATATTTTTCCCCGCAGGAGTGAGCTTGACAACTTGAACTTTTTTGAAGATAACACAGACAAGTTATTTTAAATTTTGTAAAGCATAATCATTTTAGGGTCTAGGGTAATAGTACTCATCATTATTGGACTCAAAAGCCCTAAAAAAAGAGCTGATATAGTTTTAGCAAATTGGTGATTCCACCAGAAAAATAACATTCCGGTGGTGCAATAATGCATCGATTCCGGAATGTTATGAGATTCCTAATTTGTATTTCCGACAGTATTGGCTGGTAGCGATCGCCACCTAAAAAGCACGAGTAGTTCACAGCACCCTCTAAGCTAGGATGGATTTGACTGAGACTTAATGCGGTTAATCTCTTGTTGCAGTTCTTCAAGTTGACGTCGCAAGGCCTCGGCTTCATTGTCTAACGGTTTTGAGGCGACATCAACTGCTCCTTGGGTGGTTGTCCGTTGGTAATTGCCTTGACGAATTTGCTGATATTCCTCTGAAGTTGCCCACTCCCGCAAATAGCGCAAGCGATCGACAGGGAAGGGATGACTCAGCATTGACCCCCTGCCGCCGTTATAAAGTAAAAATTTGTAAACTTGATTGAGAGCATCGTGGTCGAGCGCTTGAAAACTTTCAGATTGCCGGATAAATTCATCAAGGCTGCACTCATGACCGTAGCGGGAACTGCCTCCGGCAACTTTCATCATTGTCTGCATCACAGTATTGAGGTCATCAATAACCAACAGTGCCGCCCGATCAGCAGATAATTCAGCTTTGCGACGCCATTCATAAAAGGCAAAAATTAAACCACTGCTAACGAGATTACCCAAGCCTAAAGTAACCTCACTGAGCATTGAGGCAGCACTCAATGCCCAAATTCCCATCTGGATTAAAATGGTGTGACCGCATTTAATGTGTCCCAATTCATGAGCTAAAACCGTGCGGAGTTCAGTTTCACTCAGCAAGTCCAACAACCCTGTATTGAGTACGACATAAGGATGTTCTTGCCCTAAAGAATAGCTATTCACTTGAGGATTTTGCTCAACAAATAAAGTAGGTTCTGGATGGATGTCTAAATCCCGAACACATTCTCGAAATAGCCGATAGAGGGTAGAATACTGGCGCGGGCCAACCTGGATGCTGTTCCCCATCAGATAAACTAACTGAGGTTTTTCGTAAAGAAATTCCACAAACTTGCGGGCAACGAGATCGAATCCAGGGACACCGCGTAAGGCTTGTTCGGCTTGCCGATCAAGGGGGTGTATGAAGGCTTCACTGGAAATACCGGGATAAGTCGGCATAGAAGATTCTAAGGATGATTTAGTAAGAAAAATGTCTTGCTGGAGCTGTATATATGTTGACATGCTCCCTAACCTGCTGGTGCTGAGATTAGGGATTGTTAAAGTCCCATACTCCCAATCCCACTCTATCGAGACTGTGGGGTCTTATCGACGAGTAACTCAGCCACTCAATCACTAGAACGACTCTTTGCCAGAGCGGTTCTTAACGTTGCATTACATAAATCGGACTTTGGTTTAATTTTTGGATTTGTTCTGCTTCTATACCTACTTTTTCTAAAAGTGACGCTCTAAGCGCTCTAATTTTCGGTTCATTCTCCGCGTTATCGGAGTTTAATGCTGTTTTTAGAGCATCGTACCAGAGATTAGCGTCAAGATAGAGGGCCGCTCGCTCTAGTTCACTCTTGGCAGTGGAAAGTTTCTTTCTCAGTTCGGGTTCTAATTGCACTACTTTTAGTTCAGCCTCAGCCAAAGGATTGCCAGTTGGGTTATTCTCACTGCACTCTAACTCCACCCGCCAAAGATAGTGGCGACCAACAGACAACTCCGGTAGGGAATTGGATAGAGACAGGACTATAATTCCTGGTGAGCTTTTCAATTGCTGATCATCAATCTCTTGAATCAGTGTTGTTTTTTCCTGAATTGGGTCATATTCATATAATCGAAACTTCATTGGCCAAGAGCCAGGAGCATTAACGAACCAAGCGAATGTTGGACGAGTAGCAATGGTTTGCCCTATCTGTTCTTTTGGCGCAAGTAAGAGAATTGCTGACTGACCAGAAGCTGCTACTGATTCTATCCCACATCCTCGCGAACCTCCTGCTCGGTTATCGGTCTGTGGTGGGGGATCATCAGAGGATTCGTTGTTCGCTAAAACTCCTGGGGAAATCCACAAAAATAAGCTCAAAGCAACACTTCCAAACAATCCCAGGCTCAACGTCTGTTTCAAAAAGGGCAAGAACTGAATATTCATTGACACAATTAATACTATGCGTTTAGGGCGAAAGGAATGATATACCTAACTCCACGATAGATTCTCATTACCTGCGATCGCATCCCCAACTGTGGCAATTTTTCGGAAGGATTCAGACGTTATTTCATCGTTGGATTAGTGTGACATAACCTTCCTCAAATTCTTTTATTTCTTCTTCTCCCACTGCTACCTCTTTTAAAAGAGACAAGCGCATCTGGCTTATTGTTCGCCCATTTTCCCTACTAGGAACGACTAGAACCGTTGCCAAAGCCTCGTACCAAAGATCGGCTTGAATATAGAGCGCTGTTCGCTCAGATTCGCTCTGAGTCGAGGAGAGTCGTCGATTTAATTCTCGATCTAGCACTACTACTTTAAATTCAGCCTCTGCCAAGAAATTACTAGAAGGGTACTTCGGATTACACTTAAGCTCAACTTGCCACAGATATCGCTTATCGATTGATAATTTTGGCAGGGATTTTGCAAGAGATAGTACCATAATCCCTGGTGTACTTTTAAAGCTTTCATCCTTGATTTCTGTAATCAAGGTGTTTTTTTGGCTGCTAGGGTCATACTCGTATAACCTAAACTCCATTGGCCAGGAACCAGCATCTCTCACAAACCAGGCGAACGTTGGAGGAGTGGCAACAGTCTTTCCCACGCGATTGTTGGGTGTCAGCAAAATCAGTGCGGACATATTCGGTGTTGCCTCTGTCCAAATGCCACACCCTCGCGAACCTCCCGCTCGGTTATTGGTTTTCGGGGGGGGATCGTCAGAGGAATTGCTGTTACCCAGAGCTGCGATAGATGTACCTAGTAAGACACAGATAGCACTACCTACCACAACACTGATACCCAAACACGGTTTAAGAAGCCTTGAGACTTGAGCCATGATAATCACCCTCGTTAACCCGTTATTATCGCCAGGTTCAGCGCAAAATCACGAGCCAACCTGTAACAATGCGATGCATATAGTACATATTAATAACTGCTACAACTTAGCGGTCTTACACTTAATTGTAGCCTTTGTCAATGGAGAAACTAATTAAAAATTCGTAGAACTAGTTCTCGCTCAAGAGTGAGTATTCACGCATTACGAATTATTGTTAAATTGCCTCAACCAATGTTTTTTCCTAGGCCAAGTTAAAATACAGATAGTTCCTTTAGGAGAATTGGATAATCGTTGAAATTTTCCCCGGAATTGATGAGCTAGTTCTTGCGCTTGAACGGTTCCCCTGCTTTTACCTATAGTTTCAGATTGGGAGTTAATTCCCATCCCATTATCAATAATTTGAATACTGTACCACCCTTTTTCTTGAGTACAGTTGATGTCTAGGTAAGTTACTCCTACTGCGTGTTTTCCTACATTGCATAGTGCTTCTTGAAGAAATAAGCATAAGCTTCGCTTTTGAGAAGTAGTTAATTGACAGTTTTCTAAAGGTTGAAAGTTAGGACGAATATAAGTTCTAATACTTGCAAAGCAGGGAAGTTTTCTTCGCAAGGTTATATCATACACTTGGTAAAGAAGTTCATCGATAGGAATTTGTAAATCTAGAAAGAGATTCCCATCTAAATAAAGGCGATCGCTTGGGGCGAGCATCTCTTGTTTCATTGAATTATAGATAGCTCGTAAGTCTTGGTTCAGGATTTGCAATTGCGATCGCAACTGCTCTGGTGGAACCTCTTCCTCTCCAATACTCCTCAAAATCGCTGCCAAATCTTGTAAAGGCCCATTGTGGATTGCCTCAAACGTCTGATCGAGCATTTGCGATCGCTGAGCAAGCAGAGATTTCAAATCGCGATCAAAAAATGCTGTCGTCAGTCCTGCACCCACCAGAGTCAATAAAGCTGGTACCCAAGGAATCCACCAACTGATAACCAACACTCCATAACAAATTGCCGTTAATCCAATACTGGCAACTCCAATGCTAAAAAGCGTTTTCCAAGGCGACTGGAAATTGAGTCCTAAACCAATTCCTAACAAACCCCAAGCCAAAATCCATAAATATTCCCCAGCCTCAGCCCAAACCCTTAAATTGGCTCGTCTATCGAGGACGGCACTGAGCATTTGGCTAGTTGTGTGAGCATGGACTTCTACACCATAAATCAATTGATTGGAAGACTCACTCCCACCAATTGCTGTAGTAAATAAGGTATTTTTAGCAGCAGAAGTAATAAAGGTGTCTCCCAC
>CBKWLJ010000619.1:0-4489 GCA_966675205.1 uncultured bacterium | reverse complement strand
TTCCCTGTTGCCTTTAAATCCTGCGCTAACCCTTCAGTGTAGTGCGAAACTCAAAGCCTCGCGAGTAGAAGCTAATTATAGCAAAAGGCAGAAGGCAGAGGGCAAAAGGCTGTTATGTTTATTATCGGTACATGGTCGTTTGGGCTGTTAGCTCTGTTCTAACCTTTATGGCGACAGCTATACTACAAGTACTTTTGCAACAACAATCCCAACTTTTCTTTCGTTTTTGCCGGAACCTTATCGAGTGGCGTCAAAATTGCATACTTTAATGCTGAGTGAGCTTCTGATGTTGGCGGATTATCAGCCAGACGCCGCACGGTTTCTCGAATGACTTTCTGAGCATTAGTTGCATTGAGTTGCAGATTCGCAATGACCATGTCTACCGTCACGCTATCGTGGTCTGGATGCCAGCAATCATAGTCCGTTGCCAACGCTAAAGTCGCATAGGCAATTTCTGCTTCCCGCGCCAGCTTTGCCTCCGGCAAATTCGTCATTCCAATTACTGTCGCGCCCCAACTGCGATACAGATGAGATTCAGCTTTAGTCGAAAAGGCTGGACCTTCCATGCAGACATAAGTCCCACCTCGATGCAGCGTAACCTCTGATAAATTGAGACTAGCAACCGCATCTGCCAAGACACTAGCAAGTTGCTTACACACAGGGTCACCGAAAGCAATGTGAGCAACAATTCCTTCACCAAAAAAGGTAGAAACCCGGTTCTTGGTACGGTCAATAAACTGGTCGGGCACGACCATATCTAAGGGTTTAACCTCTTCCTTAAGAGAACCCACAGCCGAAGCGGAAATCAGATACTCCACTCCTAGCTGCTTCATGGCATGAATATTAGCCCGAAATGGCAACTCAGAGGGCATGAGATGATGATTTCGACCATGACGGGCGAGGAAAGCAACTTTGGTTCCTTCCAGTGTTCCCACAATTAGGGCATCTGAGGGCGCACCAAAGGGGGTATCAACCTGTTCCTCTTCCACATCTGTGAGGGCTTCCATCTTGTAAAGCCCACTACCACCAATAATCCCAATCTTTGCCTGAGCCATTTTCTTTGCCCTGTACCTTGCTGTAACGCCAAGTTATTGTAGCGGCAAAGCGGGAGCAAAACGATAAAAAAGTCAGCTGACTAAAGCCAGCTGTATTATTCGTGATTTATCTAATTTTTTAGGTCTAGTTTAAGCAATCATCTTTTCAGTTTTCAACACATTAAAGAGGTTTTGTCAACCACCAAACTGTTTAAATTAGATAATTCCTTGTCCCTTACCACGCTGGTCAGATTCCATCGTTAGCTGACCCTCTTTATCTTCGTTGATTTCTTTGAATTCTTCGAGACGCTCAGCAGTCAGTTCTTGTTCTTTGTCTCTTAAGTCTCCCGGTTCATTAACATACATTTCGGGTTCAATGGCAAAGTTATCGGCAAGTCCCTCTTTGTCTACTGTATAACCTCTAGTTTCTGGTCTATCATCATGAGGAACTGACTTGAAGCCATCTCCCTCTCTTTCTTTACGCGCTGCGGTTTCAGCAGGGACGATTCCGCGATCGTAAGTATCAACATCAACATCAACTTGTGGCTTGGGAAGCTGTTCTTTATTCATTGCAGACTTTCTCCAAAAACGTAGGTTTCTTCTACATCAAAGATTAATGGAAGAGTCTGGTCAGATGTATCCCTCTGGAGGACTAAACTTCACAAGAGTGAAATTATTTAGGAATAATTAGGAGAGTTTTTTTGTTAGCGAATCCGTCAATAAACAGCTAAATTATTCCATTTAATCTATTTCTCTCCATCCAACCATGACGTATAATCAGGAGTTTTTCTTTCTTTGACTGAAAAATCGCTATCTCTGATTCCTACTAGATTCTGGTCATAGTTGAAGGCTACTTATAGAAGTACGCAACTTGCCCCTTTTATCGTACAAATTAGGTCTACCTCTGTTGATAGAAGTTAAATAGTTTCTGCCTTTGGTACGATCGCATCGTCTCGATATTCAGCTAAGAGGGCAAGCTCTAAGCCGAAAACATCCTTCATTGTCTGGCTGTAGTGCGGCATTGGGTGACAGGAAAAGCGATCGCATCACTCTTGTGTTCGCAATAACCAAAATCCTGTATACGTCATCCCTGAGTCATCCGGTTGTACGAGCAAAAAGTGCAATCCCCGACTCAATCCTTTGCGCTGTTCATACGTCCGTGCTGCTGCTGCCACCTCGTTATCTTCAAATGTGGCAACCACCCAGCGATCAACTAATCCTGCTTCTAAAATTAGCCCATCAGGGGCACCAGCAATATAGTTGAGCGACACAGGTTGGACATCTTGAAGCCAACGCGCCAGTTTCATCGACTGCCGTCCGCCATCAATCACTACACCCGGAATCGGTACAGTTGAAGCAATACCCAACTTCAAGGGTAAGAAAAATTCTGGCATCTGCAAAATTGGGACAGGGCGATCGCTAAACGCTTCCTCGAGGTTTCCCGCAGGAAGAGACGCAAAGCGCCAGCGATCGCCCCAGAGATTTTCTGGCAGAGGCAAAGGCGGTGGTTTATCCACAGCGATCGGGTTATAAGCCTCTCCCATGTAATTCTCCTGCTTTGAGTATTGCGACGCCCGTTCCTGTAACCATTGCTTCAATGCCAGAGTACGTCGCGTTCCTTCTACCTGAATCCCCAGTTGTTGAGCAGCAGTTTCCATTAAACTCAGAGATTGAGGTCGAAACACTTGAATAATATCCGGTAAATTCTCACCCTCTGCCTGCCGCAACTGGGAAACCAACCAATTGGCATTTGCTTCTGACTGGGGGCACAAGGCTTGATAGGTAAAGTGTCGCGTTGAGTCACAAATTAACAATTCCCACAACACTTGCCCCGTTGCATCCTTGAGCGGACGACGATAAAAATCAGCTTGCCAAATACGCATCTTGTTCTATTTATTAACTATACTTCAGGGTAGCAATACATCACCAAATAATTCGTAATTATGAATTCGTAATTCGTAATTCAAAAAATGGGTCAGAAGCCTCGCCTTTTAAGGTACCCATGTTTGAACGGGGTCTAAATCCTGGTTCAAACATTAATTATGAATTGCGAATTACGAACTACGAATTTTTAACTGAATCAATCCCTCAGCATTCCTATAATTTTTACCCTTAAAAATAGAGTCCAGTAGAACAGCGAAAGCATTGCGAATAATAATAGTATTCATGGCTGCTAAAAATGATATTTCCCCCTCAATAGCTATATGATTAAACGTTAATGTAAAACATAAAGCTACACAATAGATTATGTTTCAATTACGTTCCTGTTTTCGCCCTATTCCTTACTCCGTATTCAAATTACCTGTGTTCACCGACTGGTCTGAACTTGGATGGCGCAAGCAATTTTTGCTCGTCGTACTCATCAGTTTAGCGATTTTTGGGATTCGCTGGATTATCCAGAATAAAAAAGCAAGACGTTGGTTAAGGAGTTGGAAAGTAATGATTTTGCTCCTTATTATCACTGCCAGCATACCGCTAATCTTTACTGTGGCAGCGAAGGGATTGGTTTCTTTTTTGCCCACTGATACAGGGGAAACAACACAAGCGATTGTAGTATTGGGTCGAGGGCCAAAACTAAGACAAGAGCGAATTGATGCTGCTGCTGAACTTTGGCAGGCTAAACGAGCAGCGATGGTTTTTGTAAGTGGTTTTATCGATGCCCATGACTTGATTCCGCAAATCAAGGCAAAAGGAATTCCTAATACCGCAGTAGATGGGGAAAATTGTTCTAGAACCACATGGGAAAATGCTCTTTTCTCCGCAGCTATTCTACATCCACAGCAAATTCGGAAAGTTTTGTTGGTGACTGACGGGCCGCATATGTGGCGATCGCTATTGTTGTTTCGCGCCAATGGTTTTACCGTTATTCCTCATCCCACCCCATTACCCGCAAATTTCGGCTTTAAATCCACCGCTTTTCTCACGTTGAGAGAATATTTAGGGATAGTCGGTTATGCGTTAAAAGGATTGTTTCATCCCGATCGCTCACCTCAAGTAGACAGTCCTACGCTGAAGAACCTGTTACAGGCTGCTCAGCAATACGGCCAACAGAAAGGGAGCGAATCACAAGGGGTTTCTCCAGAAAAAGTCACAGACACTCTAGACTAAGACACCAATTTACTAAAAGTGGCAACCTTTCAGTGAGATAAGCCATCATATGTAAAGGAATGTGTGGCATTACCTATTAATAACTCTCATAAGGAATGCCCATAAGTACTGTGTAATAAACAGCGGTAAAAATCAGCGTCTTAATGGCGTTGATAGTAGTACTTCTTTTTTATTTAATCTACCAAGGGTAACAATATCATGACGAAGCTTGAAAACAGAATGGGCTCATAAATATACAAACCTAACTGTTCTATAGCCTTTGAAAAGAGCAACTTGAAACAATTGAAATGTAATTGCCTTAAATGTTTGATCTAACTGCCTGCACACGGACGATCGAGAACAAAATA
>CBKWLJ010000618.1:0-4505 GCA_966675205.1 uncultured bacterium | reverse complement strand
CCTTGCGTACTACTTCTGCCTTATCGAGGGGCAAGACATACTCTTGCTCCGGCAGATTCTCTTTTAAGTTATACAAAAGGACGTGTTCAAAAAACAAAACTGGATTATCATCGCGAATCGCGGATTTAAGCAATCCTTTGGCATTATAAGGAGTTGAACAGGCAACGATTTTCAGCCCAGGTACGGCCTGAAAGTACGCTTCTAGTCGCTGGGAGTGTTCAGCACCTAGCTGACGCCCAACGCCCCCTGGCCCACGAATCACCAAAGGAATTTTGAAGTTACCGCCAGAGGTATAACGCAGCATCCCGGCATTGTTGGCAATTTGGTTAAAGGCTAGGAGTAAAAACCCCATATTCATGCCTTCAATAATCGGCCGCAAACCTGTTAGGGCGGCCCCTACCGCGACACCCGTGAAACTATTTTCTGCAATGGGAGTATCCAGAACCCGCAGTTCACCATATTTTTTGTACAAATCTTTCGTGACTTTGTAAGAACCACCGTAGTGTCCTACGTCCTCACCTAGAACGAATACGTTTTCATCGCGTGCCATTTCTTCATCAATGGCTTCACGCAGGGCGTTGAAGAAAAGTGTTTCTGCCATCAAGACTTCAGCAAATTCGGCAAATGCCATCGTAGCATTGCCCAAGCCCAGTAAGGAAAATTCGATCTATAGGAAGAAGCAGAGCCTTTTGGAAAAGGGCTTCACAGGTACGATAATAGACAGCTCACACCTCCACAAAAGCTGGAGTTAGAGGGATTCGTTGCCCTATGCTGTCATTGTTAATATCCCTTTTTGCAACAACTCCTGGCAAGCGATACCGTTTTGTCTAAAGGGTATATGACCCTAGTATTTTGACCCAGTTTCAGCAACTATATATTTACTACTTCTAGTAGGCTTTTTCAGGAAAAATTTTCAAAATTTCTGGCAATTCACTTGAGCGTTTATTTAATTAATGTATTGTACACTACCCGTTATTCCTTAGAATTCAGCAGGTCAATTTTCATTTGTTGTCATCAAATTACTTTATTTTTACTGTTAATAATTCCTATCGACTTGAGTAAAACAAACTCAAAAATTCAATCAGAAATGCCTCAAACCCCCAATTTTACCGTTCTACGACAACACCCTTGAGTTTATAAAAAAAACAGCGGCAAACACGTCACCTAACCAAGAAATTGCGAGGAATTGGACTCAGCGATGAGATGCCAATCTCCAATGTTTAGCTGGATTCTCTTGGCTGTAGTGCTTACGACAACAGAATCTATCCAGTTTAGTGTTATGCGTATCTTGTTTGTCGTAATTACCGAAGGCAGGGAATCATTGCCAACAAATAGATAGCTTTGGCACGATAGAATATGTTAAGAACTTCAAGGAACAGCTCAAGAGCAACTGACATCAGGAAAAGAGCCATTTGTGATGAAGCCTAGAACAGTCATCACCCGGATGGAATACCCTCTTGTCAGCAGTATATAGGAGACGTAAATTCGTTGAACGAGTTGTAACCCAAATCGAGAGGAGATAGAAGCACGCATGGGCAAGGTAGTCGGCATTGACCTGGGAACAACAAACTCCGTGGTGGCAGTCATGGAAGGTGGCAAGCCGGTTGTCATTGCCAATGCAGAAGGAATGCGAACGACACCTTCGGTAGTTGGCTTCAGTAAAGAGGGAGAACGCCTGGTTGGACAAATGGCTCGTCGCCAAGGGGTTCTCAATCCCCAGAACACGTTTTATGGAGTCAAGCGGTTCATTGGGCGCAAATATGCTGAATTAAGTCCAGAATCCAAGCGCGTTCCCTACACCATTCGCCGCGATGAAACTGGCAGTATCAAAATCCGGTGCCCCCGTTTGAAAAAAGAATTTGCCCCGGAAGAAATTTCAGCCATGGTACTGCGGAAATTGGCAGATGAGGCAGGCCGCTACCTAGGAGAAGCGGTGACGGGGGCAGTGATTACGGTTCCGGCTTACTTTAATGATTCTCAGCGACAGGCTACACGAGATGCAGGGCGGATTGCTGGGTTAGAAGTCTTGCGGATTCTCAATGAGCCAACGGCAGCAGCTTTGGCCTATGGGATGGATCGCCGAGATAACCAGACGATTCTGGTATTTGACTTGGGGGGTGGCACCTTTGATGTCTCCATCCTTGACGTTGGAGATGGCGTGTTTGAAGTTAAGGCAACCAGTGGTGATACCCAACTGGGGGGCAATGATTTCGACCAGAAAATTGTTGACTGGTTAGCCGAGCAATTTTTGGAAACAGACGGGGTAGATTTAAGGCGCGATCGCCAAGCGCTGCAACGCCTTTATGAAGCGGCAGAAAAAGCAAAAATTGAACTGTCTGGGGTAAGTGTCACGGATATCAACTTACCGTTTATTACAGCGACAGAAGATGGCCCTAAGCATCTGGAAACACGGCTGAATCGGTCTCAATTTGAAAGTTTGTGTGGCGATTTGGTCGCTCGCTTACGCCGACCTTTAAAACGTGCCCTATCTGATGCAGGCTTAAGTCCGGTTCAAATTGATGAAGTGGTACTCGTGGGGGGTTCGACACGTATTCCCATGGTACAACAGTTGGTTCGTAGCTTTATTGACAAAGAACCCAATCAGAACGTTAACCCGGATGAAGTGGTGGCCGTTGGTGCGGCGATTCAGGGTGGGATTCTCACCAATGAAGTTAAAGATATCCTGTTGTTGGACGTGACGCCCTTGTCTTTGGGGTTAGAAACCATTGGGGGCGTGATGAAAAAGTTGATTCCCCGCAACACAACCATCCCAGTACGGAAGTCCGACATCTTCTCTACAGCGGACAATAATCAAACCCTGGTAGAAATTCACGCTCTCCAGGGAGAACGGGAAATGGCATCGGATAACAAGTCATTAGGTCGGTTTAAGCTCACCGGTATTCCCCCAGCACCACGAGGGGTGCCGCAAATTCAAGTGGCTTTCGATATCGATGCTAATGGCATATTGCAGGTGACGGCGATCGATAAAACGACGGGTAGAGAACAAAGTGTTACCATTCAAGGCGCTTCTACTCTAAGCGATGAAGAAGTCAATCAAATGATTCGCGAAGCCGAACAATTTGCTCAAGTTGACCGACAACGGCGCGAACGGGTAGAGAAGCGCAACCGGGCTGAGGGCTTGACAAATGAGGCGGAACGGCAACTTAGAGAGGTAGCACTCGATTTTGGCAGCCAGTTTGCGGGTTTTCATCGTCGAAGAATTGAAGCATTGATTCAGGAGGTTCGTCAAGCGATCGCTCGCAATGATGATCGGGCAATTGATCGGGCTGAATCCGATCTGCGAGATGCCCTCTATGAACTGAAGCGAGAGGTGCGGCTTCAATACGAAGACGAGGAAGAGGATGACTTTTTTGGCGGAATTCGTCGTGCATTCTCAGGAGAAAGTGATAGAGATCGATTGTGGGAACGCGATACTCGCCGTAACACCTATGACTTCGATAGTGGACGCTCCTCACGAGAGCGGGTTAGCGAGAGTGAATTGGGGCGAAGTCCAGCAAGGGTATACCGCAAAGACTCGCGTCCTGCTCCCTTACAGAATGATTGGGATGATGAAGACGATGATTGGTTCTAAATAAATTCCTGTGATCAACTTTGATCAGAGGTTAGATAAAACCGATTTTTCACAATTTGAGTCAAAATCATCCTGACTCTCAAGCCCGAACCTAACCATAAGAGCCAATAGCTACTCGCTAATTGAAGAATCGCTAATTTCTATGCAAAACTTCCGGAATTACTACGAGATTTTAGGAGTACCCACTGAGGCAACAAGCGAGGATATTAAGAAGGCTTTTCGACGACTGGCTCTACAGTATCACCCCGATCGCAATCCGGGAAACAAAGAAGCAGAGGAAAAGTTCAAGGATATCAGTGAAGCCTATGAAGTCCTCTACAATTCGGATAAGCGTGCCCAGTACGACCAATTAGGCCGCTTCTGGAAGAAAAAAGGGTTTAACAGCCGAAAAACCGCCAAAACAACGACTTCGAGAACCGTTAGCGATCGCAACGGCAAGGGGCGTCCCTCTGGCCCAGAAGTTGATTTGAGTCAAGTCCGAGACTTTAATAGTTTTGTTGAGCAACTAACCGGGCGTCGTCCCGTTGCTAAAACAGCAGCAACGACTCCTGGTGCTAGGGTAAATTCCTCCGATGCCTTTCGTCCAGGGACGACAAAAACGGCTTACACTGTTAATCCTCGCGCCAACCCTAAGAACGTCGAAGCTCACTTGACGATTCCTCTAGAAAAAGCTTACGTAGGAGGACGAGAGTGGATTCGCCTTGAAGATGGACGCTCCTTGGAAATTGATATGCCTCCCGGTATGATTACAGGGCAGCGAGTGCGACTCAAAGGTCAAGGCATCGCAGGCGGCGACCTTTATTTAAAAATTACAGTAGCGCCTCATCCCTTTTTTACCGTGGAAGGGTCAGATATTTGTTGTCAGCTACCCGTGACGCCGAGTGAAGCTGTATTGGGTGGCCCGGTAGAAGTT
>CBKWLJ010000617.1:0-4513 GCA_966675205.1 uncultured bacterium | reverse complement strand
GCCATGCCTGGATTATACCTTTATTACTTCTCGATTTTCGTTTAAGTCCCGTTAACAGCTTACAGACTTTTGAGGAAGTCAGGAGTTGGAAATGAGACTGTACCTCAAGAAGAGTGAGAATCGCTATAGTAAGCGCAGGTATGTCTTTATCGGAGGTAGGGCAGCCATGACTATCACATCCCAGAAAATGACGCTTGAGGAGTATCTTAACTATGACGATGGGACGGATACTCTTTATGAATTGGTGAATGGAGAGTTGGTCGTTATGCCGCCAGAGAGCGATTTGAATCAGCGCATTGCCATGTTTTTATTGGCTTGCTTTTTACAGCAGGGGATTCCTTCTTATCGCTTGAGAGTTGGGACTGAAATTGTGGTGAGTGGTTCACGGGCGACGACGCGCTTACCGGATTTAATGGTGCTGTCTGAGGAACTGGCAACAGCGCTAAAAGGGGCGAGTCGGTCTACTGTCATGATTGATATGCCGCCGCCTGAGTTGGTGGTTGAGGTGGTGTCTCCGGGGAAGAAAGGCATTGACCGAGATTATCGTTATAAGCGGTCTGAGTATGCAGCGCGGGGAATTGCAGAGTATTGGATTGTTGACCCGATAAACAAGCGGGTTACGGTGTTGGAGTGGGTGGAAGGATTGTATGAGGAGCGGGTTTTTCAAAAGGATGAGCGGATTGTTTCGCCGATGTTACCGGATTTGGATTTAACCTGTGAGAGGGTGATGAATGCAGGTGGATGAACACCTTACAAAATCAGGTCTATAAATATAAAGTTGGGGGAAGTCTACCTGTTAATGCGCCAAGCTACGTGGTGCGACGGGCAGACCAAGACCTTTATGAAGGCTTGAAAGCTGGGGAATTTTGTTACGTCCTGAACTCGCGGCAGATGGGTAAATCTAGCTTGCGGGTTCAAACGATGCAGAGGCTAAAACAGGAAGGATTTGCCTGTGCGTCGATCGACCTCACAAGAATCGGCAGCAAAGTTACCTCTGAACAGTGGTATGGGGGATTAGTCTGCGATTTATGGCGAAGTTTTAATCTAATCGGAACGGTTGATTTCCGGACTTGGTGGCGCGATCGCGAATTGCTCTCACCCGTACAGCGATTGAGCGAGTTTATCGAGTCGGTGTTACTGCCATCGATTGACGGCAAGATTGTGATTTTTGTCGATGAAATTGATAGCGTTCTCAGTCTGCCGTTCTCGCTTGACGATTTTTTTGCGCTAATTCGCGCCTGCTATAACCAACGTGTTGACCAACCCGACTACAATCGGCTCAGATTTGCACTACTGGGGGTGGCACTGCCCTCCGATTTGATTGCCGACAAAAACCGGACACCGTTTAATATTGGTCGAGCGATCGCGTTAAGTGGGTTTCGCATTGAGGAAGCTCAACCCTTAGCGCAAGGATTGGTGGGGAAAGTCAGCAATCCAGAGAAAGTGCTAGCAGAGGTATTAGCGTGGACAGGGGGGCAACCCTTCCTCACCCAAAAGCTTTGTCAACTTATTCTCACGCTTGAGGAGGACGTTTCCCAAGGGCATGAATCAGAGTGGATCGAGCAGTTAGTAGACTCGCGCTTAATTGCCAATTGGGAAGCGCAGGATGTACCAGAGCATCTTAAAACGATACGCGATCGCCTTTTGGGTAGCGAACAGCGCACAGGTAGGTTATTGGGACTATACCAGCAAATCTTGCAACGGGGAGAAATTGTTGCGGATAACAGTATCGAGCAGTTGAAATTGCAGCTATCCGGGTTAGTTGTCAAGCGCAATGGGTTGTTAAAGGTTTATAACCGCATTTATGAAGCAGTTTTTAATCAGAATTGGGTCAAACAAGAATTAGCCCTGTTGCGTCCCTATGGAGAAGCGATCGCTGCTTGGTTAGAGTCCGATTGTCAAGACGAATCTCGGTTGTGTCAAGGGCAGGCATTAAAGGATGCACTCGCTTGGGCAGCAGATAAAAGTCTGAGCGATCGAGACTATCAGTTTTTAGCTGCCAGCCAAGAATTAGAGAAAAGACAAGTTGAACTCGCCTTAGCCGCAGAAAGAAAAGCCAGCCAACTCCTAACGGAAGCGAATCAGACTTTGACTGCCGCTCAAAAGAAAGCGAGGCGAACAATTCGTCGAGGCATCCTAGGATTCGTACTACTTTTAGTTGTTGCCGTGTCACTCGTGGCATGGGCAGATATAGAGCGCCAAAGACGCACCGAAAAACTACTAAAAGACCTGCAAGGCTTAGAACAAAGTTTGCAACGGCAGATTGAAGCCAAGAAAAATGTCAGAGAACAGCTTGAAGAAATTCGAGGTAAGGTAGCTTACGCACAGGCAGAACTCGAAAAAGAACGGCTGAATGTTCTACTCAAGCGATCGGGAAGTGCGAGTAAGCAATTAGAAAATGCGATTAAAAACCTCAGAGAGATCAGTGCCTCGTTAAGTCTACCGTTGCAACTTGGTGATAGAGGCCCAGAAGTAGCAGAACTGCAACGAAAATTGAATGATGCTGGTTTTTCTACAGGTGGAGTTGATGGGATATTCGGGTTGCGAACGGTAAGTGCTGTCAAACAGTTTCAAGGCGCTAGAGGGTTGGTAGCTGATGGCATTGCAGGCCCCGACACTCAGAAACTTTTACAGAAGTATCGCAACTACGTGGTGGTTGTCCCTGTTCAAAGCCCCTATACACTGCTAGAAGTGCGCCAGTATGTAAAAACTGCTTATTTGGCTGACTCGGAGTCAGGTGCCTACATTGACGCTGGTTCGTTTTCTGACCAATCCAGTGCTGAAAAGAAAGCTGAGGAATTGCGATCGCATGGCATAAAAGTACACGTCGTTGATTTTCAATGATCGGCTCTCATATCGTGTCCGGTTGAATACCCATAGTTAGGACTGACGCGGGGACGTGGGGACGCGGGGACGCGGAGAAATTTTTATTATGGGCAATTAGCCGGACTTGATATCATGGGGTAGCGCTTCCCCAAGAATACCTATGCTCAGGAACTGGGGAAGTTAGGGATAGATCATCTTCTGGTAGGAAGGGAGTAAGTGACCACTTTTGAATTGTTTTGATGCTTGAGATATCTATTGCATAGCCTGGACTACTGCCGAAGCGACAGCAGAAATCACGCTTTCACGTTGCTCTAAAGGCGCTGTTGAACCGGAAATGAATACTGCGAGCGCAATACGCCTTCCAGTTGGGGAACTAATCAAACCAACATTATTGGCAGCGATGCCGATTCCTAGCACATCCGCTCCAGTACCAGTCTTATGAGCGATCGACCAACCCGGCGGTAAACCAGCTTTGAGCCGTTGCTGCCCGGTCGGAGAGTTGGTCATAATCTTGAGCAATAGAGCTGTTGAATCCTCAGATAATAGTTGACGCGATTGCAGTTTGGCGAGCAAATCAATCATACCTTCGGGTGTTGCGGTATCTCGCGGATCGGTCAAAAATCTTTCCCTGGCCGCCTTCTTAACGGCATCGGGAATCTGCCCAACCGCTTCTTCATATTTCTGAGTGTCCACTAATTCAGGACGAAAGTTAGTGAGTCCGACGCTATCAGCCAGTAATTGTCGTACCAAGCGATCGACACGAACATCACGAATGCTCATTTTGTCTAAGATAGCTGTGACTTGCTCAGGTCCACCCACCAACCGAACTAAGGCATCTGTCGCCGTGTTATCACTATCGCCAACGGCTCGCTGCAAAAGATTCTGAACTGTAAACTGGGCGCGATCGCCTTTGATTTCTTGGAGAATCGGATTCCATCCGGGCGCGAACTGTTCGCGAGTAATGGTGACAGTTTGGTTGAGCGAAAGTTTACCTTCGTCTACAAGCTTTAAGACAACGATGCCAATGGGAAGTTTGTATACGCTCTGCATTGGAAATTGTTGCTTGCCATTATGAAACCAACGTTCACCTGTATCAAGGTCTAAAACTCCAATGCCAATATTACCTTGAGCGCTAGAGAGATCGAGATTGTTGAGTTGCTCTTGTAGCCGTGTCGTGTTGGCTTGTGCTGCGATAACCTGTGTCTTTCCCAGCCTTTCATCTGCCTCCGATTTCCCGGAATTCATTGTATCGGTAGACGCGGCGATCGCTACAGATTCGCGGGACGGAGCGGGCGAGTGTACGCACCCCGGCAGTACACTACAGCTCACTAGAAGAAGCGTTAATAGAATTTGTTTGTTCATTGATACTATTTTTGTTCGACATAGATTCTATTTTTGATGAATTAATTCAGAAGTCAACGTCAGTTAAATGCTCTTTTCCAATCGTCTATAGAGGAAGAAGAATCATTTCAAATAAATATCAACTATTAATTTGAGTATATTTATGAGTTTTAATGTCAGTTTTAAGCTCAGTTTCAGGGTCAGTGTTGCTGTTTATCTACTAGCTTGTTCAGAAAATGCTCATAATGAACTACCCTCGGACTTCGCTTACGCTACGTCCGGGGTTTCTGGCGTTTCATCGCAGAAAGTTGGCTAAATCCTCCGCATTTCTTTGGGGCTTTAGCTA
>CBKWLJ010000616.1:0-4517 GCA_966675205.1 uncultured bacterium | reverse complement strand
ACAGCTAGCGATCGCACTGTGGGCAAATCATCTGCTACCAACTGCCAGCTTTCCCCCTCGTCAAAGCTAGCAAAAAGCTGATTCCCCGTCGCCGCGTATACATTTCCAGCTTCATCTACAATGAGCGATCGCACCATGACATCAAACTGTGAAGGCAACCCCTGCTCTAACCGTACCCAGTTTTTGCCACCATCATCACTGCGATAAACAGCAGCATTTGCTCCCATCGTCTTCCACGTTGGAGGTGGGCCAGCAGCAGCAGCAGTGTAAAGTCGATGAGATTGCTTGGGCGAGATAATGCAAGGAATTACATAAGTGCGATCGAGTCCATCCTTAATCTTTTGCCAGTGGTGTCCCCCATCATTGCTCCGATAAAATCCTCCCCCAGTCGTTGCATACATCTGAGTGCTATCAGGCGACGGGACGACTGTATGAACATCCCAATACAGTCCTTCGTTTAAGCTTTCCCATATCTCGCCCCCATCAATACTGCGGTAAACACCTCCTTCCTCTACACCGATATAAACTCCTCCAACCACTTGAGGATCGGGAGCAATATAGCGCACATGAGGAATATGGGGTGGTGGTGGAAACGTCCATTTTTCATAACCAGGAATGCGTCGGATCGATTCACAAGCCGTCCAAGTTCTACCGCTATCGTCACTAATATAGAGTAAAGCTGGGGAAACTCCCAAGTACAACCGTCCCTTTATACGGGAGTCAGCAGCAAACGACCATACTTCCTCTTCCACAGGATGCTCGTTCACTAGCTGCCAATCATTTTTACTTTTCCGCAACCACAAAGCGCTATTCGGTACACCCGATGTGTTGATCAGTTCGCCAACTCGACTGAGTGCAAACACTCCTGTCTGCGTCGGTGCTAAAAATGCGATCGCAGATGGCCCCGTCTCCTGTTGAATCTCCTTGCTACCCTTCTCTAGATGGAAAATACCCTCATCTGTGCCAATCAGAATATCGCCCATGATTACCCCCTGAATACGGTTTACCAACTGTAAGAGTTAGGTTGAAGCTCTCTGTCTCTAGGGTATCGATTGGCAAAACTAAATAGCACAAATCTGTGCAATCAAATCAATAGTCCTTGATGTCGCTCTTTTTACTTGCTCTATGATACCGAACAATGCCTGTATAAATGAATACACCGTTCAAGAGGAGAGCGATCGCAACAGTTCAGTCCTGGGCTGTGAAGAATGATTTGGAAAAAAAATAATCGCCCTAACCTATTGCCTAATAGCACCATCAAGTCTATGATGTTATTTCCCTATAAAGATTAAATTTTGCCTCAAACCAGCGCCAAAGTTTATCAGGTTGCAGCTTGAGACATCAATCAAGAAACAGAACTAGCGGCATCACTCTATCGACGAGTCAAGGCTAGTTCTGTAGTACCCATTCTATGGACAAGAAAATCATAGAATTGATTAGTCCAAAAATATAGTGGAAACCTCATCTTTATAAAGACTTTACCGCTTTAAGTGTTGTGAAAACTTATTGACGTAAATACTCATTAAGTGATGAAGCTATAAATCAATGGACATAGATGCTTTTGCCAGCAAAATTTGTTAATTTTTTTAAAATTTAAACCTCCCTAGCAACCGAATTGCGTTTTTATGATAACCAAAAGTTATGTACGTCTTGAATCATTTCGGAAAGCCTAGCTTGACACAAGCTTCACAATCGACGCAACACCTTGTAAGCTAATGTGCATCCAATGCGGCCTAATTGGGTGGGCAATACGTCGTCCCATCCCACAACCAGTCTGCTACTTGTCAACTTCCCATTTAACGCAAAGGCCGCTTATTAAGTTAATTTGCTAGAACACCGATTCAATAAGATAAGTTGTTCAGGCATTATCGCAATTCATAATTCATAATTCAGTTCCAATTGCCAATCATAGTAAATCCAGACCAATAGTAAGGGTGAGATAGATTAAGATTACGCCGAATCTCAAGTTCTGAAGAGAGCGGAAGTAGCTTTTCCTCATCAAGCCGTAACCTTCCTGTCTCTAGTCGAACTTGCCCATTGAGCATCGCTAATTGAGCTTTTTGAAGTGCCTCACTTTTAATCGGTGCAGTTTTCAACTGTTCGTAGAACTTCGTCATCAATGCGAGGGAACCTTCATCACTGACATACCAAAGACTCCCGACTGCTGTTTTTACACCCGTTTGAATCGTTAAACCAGCAAATCCTAACTCAGCTTGCTTATCTCCTAATGCAGTTCTACAAGCACTCAAAACGATCAGTTCTACTTTTGGATCTTGATACCATTCCAAGGTTTGGGACAATTGCCGCACTTGATCAAACCTAAGTTTAGCATTCCAAAACTGAATGTAAGAGTTCTTAATCGTTCCTGGTTTAAACTCTGCATGGGTAGCAATATGAAAAATACCAAAATTGTCTTGACTACTCAGTAACTCAAAATTTTCAATAGTTGCTTGCTCATTCAATAATTTTTGACCTGGCCAAATGTTATTAGTTAATAGCACGACTTCTGCTGCGACTCCTGGTAAAGGTGCTTTTCCCTGAGTACCTTTTGATATACCTACTGCCAGTATCTTTTTATTGAAAATTGGAATATAACGAGTGTCAGTTAGACTAAAGCTAGGAATGAGAGAAATGCTATATTTTTCGATCAAAAATTGCTGACCATCATAGAGAGCAGCTAGAGGAATGGAACGCAACCCTGAATCCATTGAAAACACCAAAGCATCGATCTGATTTTTTGCTAGCACAGATTCAAAAGGTGCAATTATCCATTGATAAAGTTGTTGGCTAGAAGCTTTGTAGGTATTGAGTTGAGAGGTATCACTAACTTTTGAACGAAACTCTCGAACCGTTCTTTGCACCAATTCTCGACTAGTTTCGGGGATAACTTTACGAATGGGTTGATTGTTGGCAAGTATCATTAACAGTTGCAACTGAGACTTGAGGGAGACGACATAAATTACCGCTGCTTTTCTTCCTATTTGACGATACAAGTCATCTAAAGTTTGAGCAATTTCTTGAGTTGAAGCTACTTCTCCGAAAAAATTCATGCCCAGATATTGCCCGAATTCTACAGCTTGAGCCTCTTCAAATAAATTAATCGCTTCATTGATACCCGTTATTTCAAAATTATTATCAAAAGCTTCTCTATCCACTCTAGCTTCTCCGGCATTGACGGAAAAATTAGCATCTTGATTCAAGATTTCTTGAGGGTCATTTCCGGTTGTATCAGATTGATTGTTAAAAAATTCTTGAGGGTCAGGCCCTGTTGTATCAGATTGATTGCCTGTTTGAGCTTGAATAGGTGCAAAAAAAAATACTGTCATTAATATAGATAAAAATAAAACAATAACCCATCGATAGAATTTCATTCAATTTACTTTTTTAATAAAAAAATCTCCTTCTAGTTTATTAGATCAGCCAACTGATGGGTGCAGACTGACGCAAATGAATTATTCGTCAAAAGCTTTTCTCTGTTTCTCCTACCTTCTCAGCTTTTGAGGTTGATGGAAATCTTTTGTTTGGCTGCACTAATAGGCTGGTTTTAACTTCAGCCAGATGTGTCTGATTTTTCGGATGGAGTACGTACCTGAGCGCTCATCTATCTATTGTGAGGTTGCTGGTTCAGCCTAAATCGCTAGATTAAAAGGAACAAAGCTTGTGAGGAATCAAGAGCGAGATGCTGCAAGCAGAACAGATATTAAAGGAACGTTATCAGCTCAAGCGTAAACTGGGACACAATCCCCAGCGTCAAACTTGGCTAGCAGAGGATATTGGGGTGTCACCTGCTGAAATGGTAATTGTCAAACTTTTGGCTTTTGGCGGTGATGTGCAGTGGGATGACTTAAAACTATTTGAGCGGGAAGCTCAAATCCTCAAACAGCTTAACCACCCTCGGATTCCCAAATATAGAGATTATTTCTCAATCGATGAGCGATCGCTTTGGTTTGGTTTAGTGCAGGAATATATTCCTGGCGTCTCGCTTAAGGAACAACTCAATCAAGGCAAACGCTTCACGCAAGAGGAAATCTACCAAATCGCTGTTGATGTCCTGAAAATTTTAGAGTTTCTGCATCAACTCAATCCCACCGTTCTACATCGCGATATCAAACCCAGCAATCTGATCTGGGGCGAGGGCGATCGCATTTATTTAGTGGATTTTGGAGCGGTACAAGACAGAGCAGTAACCGAAGGAACGACATTTACCGTGGTGGGAACTTATGGTTATGCTCCTATGGAACAGTTTAGCGGCAGGGCCGTACCTGCATCTGACTTATACGCATTAGGAGCAACATTGATTCATTTGCTCACCGGATGTACACCCGCTGATTTACCGCAGCGTCGTCTACGCATTTGCTTTGAAGACAAAGTTACCCTTTCACCTAGATTGGTGAATTGGATCAAGACATTGACTGAACCCGCTCCAGAGGAACGATTCCAAAGCGCTTCTATTGCCCTCTCCGCTTTAGAATCAGCTATGGTGTTCAACCCGACTGAGGAGAATATAGATATAGCAC
>CBKWLJ010000615.1:0-4527 GCA_966675205.1 uncultured bacterium | reverse complement strand
TAAATTCTGCTACCTGGTTTCCCGATAAATCCCATAGTTTTGCCGTGCAGTCGGCTGAGGCTGTGGCGATGTACTTACCATCGGGACTAAAACAGATACTCGATACTCCCATTTCATGCATCCTGAATTCCCCTACTTGGTTTCCATATAAATTCCATAGCCTTGCCGTAACGTCAGTTGAGGCTGTAGCGATGTACTTACCACAGGGGCTAAAACTAACACTTGTTACCGAGCCTTGATGTCCTGAGATTTGGTTTCGTTCTCGGATCTGATCAAGAATGACTTGTAAGGCTAGCAAAGGACTAGTAGCAGGATAATCTTGTAACGAGCGACCCTCTTTTACCCACTGATACAATGCTTGTCCTGCCTGCATTGCTAACACGAGAGCTTCTAATTCCCTGCCTCCAGCCTCAAATAACTGTAATGCTTTTACTCCAGCACGTTCTAACCGAGTCCCTTCCTTGGCTTCTTCGAGGAGTTGCTCAGCTTGTTGTTTTTCTTGCTTGGCTTGTGTAAGCAGTTGCTCGGCTTGTTGTATTGCTGAGGCAAGAATTTGTTTAGTTTCCCGTTCAGCTTCCAATTCATTCTGCATTTCAAGCATGAATAACTGTTGGCTAGCGGCTAAGAAGTCATCATCCTCAACACTCAAACTTTTACCCGCTTTCCACTCTAAGGCTTCAGCTAATGCTTGTCCCCGCAAGAGTCTTGATTCATCTTGGCGGCTAGATGCTAACCAAGCAGCGATCGCTTGACTATAGGGACGCAAAGATGCTAGTACCTGTTCAACCCAACTCTGATTAAAAACTTTCTCATAAATGCGGTTATAAACTTTTAGTTTTCCACCCCGCTTAACGACTAATCCCGATAGCCGCAATTCAATTTGTTCGGAGCTATCATTTGCTACTACTTCTTCTTGGTTTAAGATTTGCTGATATAGACCCAATAGGCGGCTAGCACGTTGCTCATTTCTTAAGATGCGATCGCGAATTGTCTTCAAATGTTCTGGCTCATCCTGAGCTTCCCAATTTTCGATAATGCGCGAGTTTACCAACTCATCAATCCACTCGTCCTCAATTTCTGCTGAGCTTTTAACTTCACAATCGAGAATTAATTGACAAACCTTTTGCGTCAAAAACGGTTGACCTCCTGTCCAGTCTAGTACCGATTGCAAGATGGTTCGGGAATGACTAGATTTAGGAGCTAATCCCTTAGCTAAGACCCTTGCTTCCTTTGGCTTAAATCCTTCTAACTCAATAGCATGACCAATATTAAACGGAGTACGTCGCTTGTCTTGAATTAAATCTGAAGGAGTTGCTACTCCGATAAGAACAAATGTTAATCTTTTATAATCTAAATTATCAACTCGCTTGTTGTAACATTCACGAATAATCGCAAAAAAGTCATCTAAATTAAAACCTAAACTAATAACATTATCTATTTCATCAATAAAAATAATAATTTTTTGCGAAACTGTTTTGAGTAAAATCTCTTCAATAAACTTACTGAATCGTTGAACATAAGAAAACAAATTTTGTTTAGTCCACCAGCTTTCTAAGTTAAAGGCTTCATATAAATTCAGGCTGCTCATGATGCTGTCAATCATACCTGCATACCATTGTTCTGGAGTAATATTCCAAGTACCAATAGCAGTAATATCAATCGCAGCACAAGCGATTCCTTCAGCTTGAAGACGCTGCATTGTTCGCACTCTTAGTGAGGACTTACCCATTTGACGGGAGTTAAGGACATAGCAGAACTCTCCGGATTTCAGTGCGTGGTATAAATCAGAGTCTGCCTGCCGTACCACATAACTGGGAGCATCAAGAGGCAAACTTCCACCCACTTGATATTCGTACTCATTAGCCATAAGTTGTCCATTTTGGAGCTATATACTTGCTACTCCTTTCTTATCTAAAGACTAACTATAAGTAAGAGATAAGAAAACGAAAGAGTAAATCGAATTCATAATTATGAATTACGAATTGAGAGTTGAAATTTGTAATTAAAGATGGGTTAGATTCCCCTACAGAAATCTCGGCAGGGCGTCTCTACAGATCGCCCAATTTTAGGTGGAGTTTAAATCCCGCTCTAAAAGTCAATTATGTTAGCGTAGCAAGACGAAGTTTATTACAAACTACAAATTACGAATTTTTAACTCTTCTTCAGCGCTTTTCTTACTAACTCTGGAATTTGGGAAGGACGTTCGGCTACTGGAACATTGGCTCGCTTAAATGCAGCAACTTTGTGTTGAGCTGTACTAGCGTTAGTAACGGGACCCGATAGTTGAGCAGCAATAACGGCACTGGCATCACCCACTTGTTTGTCTACAGGGGTATAGTATCCGGCAACATAGGCAATCACAGGTTTATCGATCGCCTCAGCAATATAATCAGCCGTAACATCTTCGCTGATACCACCCGTCTGATCGACCAAGACGATGGCTTTTGTATTTTCATCCATCGCCAAAATCTTCAGCCATTGACAAAACGAAGAACCTGCGATCGCATCACTTCCCAGATTGACACAAATGGATTGTCCTAGTTTTGCCTGAGTTAAAGCGAGAGCCACCTCATAAGTCAGAACTCCAGCCCTCGCAATTAACCCAACAGAACCAGGGGTATAAAATTCAGTTTCCTGAGTCCCTAGCAAAACTTTTCCTGGCAAGATGATTCCCGAACTGCTCGGACCAACAATCAGAGTTTGGGCTGTTTCCGCTTTCCGTAGCAAGCGAACCATATCCAACGGAGGAACACCACTCGTCACCAGAATCAGGTGTGGGATACCCGCATCCATGGCTTCAAGAGCTGCATCCAGTACTCGGTAAGATTCTACGAAAATCACCGTCGCATCGACTGCCCCAGTCTGTTCCAAAGCCTGCTCTACTAAGTCAAACACCGGAATTCCGTGGAACTCCTGTCCGCCCTGACCTGTACTCACCCCAGCGACAACATTTGTGCCATAGGCTTGCATTTGGGCGGTGTAGTATGCACCCAGCGGTTGTGTAATGCCCTGTACCAGGATTTTGCTGTCTGGCGTCAAGTTCATGGTTGCTGAAAGCTCGCGATCGCTATCTTTGCTTAGTTGAGCTTATCAAGAACAACTCCCTCTTCCCAGATCTAAAGATCGAGTTACGAACTTTTAACACCAGATTTCGCAAGAGAGATGGCTTCTACAACCGCTTCATCTAAGTTATCCTTCCAATGTACAGGAAGCTTCACCCAACTGTTTTTGAAAGACTCCAAGTTTCCTCCAACAACACGGATGACAAACTGAGGCAGTTGACTCACAGGCAGAGAACGCCGAGAAATAGAACGATTACCATTACGGTGTTCTCGCTCTCGATGAATGTGTAAACCCGTCGCTCTTTCAATTCGGTCAGGGCTAGTCAGCACGGCTGTCTCTCCAATGAGGGAAAGCAGATGATTGGTAATCACCTCAACGACTTTTGCACTAGCCGCAGGACTACTCAAAATGTTTACCAAGACCACTTTGATGCCCTTGGCGACGATAAACTGCTCTAAAGCATTTTGGAGTTGTTGTACCGGAGAAGACACTGACCAGGCATCCCAGTTCCCATATCCTCCTACTATCAAGCAACTCGCGGGCTTTCCGTTGGCTCTGTAGACTAAATCTAACGTGGCGGCAGCTAAACAGGAGTCGTTACACAGAATTCCAATTTCGCCTTCAGTATCAGCCCAATTGAGTTCGGTAAAGGGTCTGTTGAGTATTTGTTGGTTAATCTTGCCATCAGGAATGGTTGTTGTAAGGTTCAACAACTCAGTATGGCGTCCCAGCGCATTGTCATTGACTGAGATTTTGCCATCTAGAGCCATCACCTCACCTGTGGAGCTAATCCCCAGAGGATTAATTTCCACCAAGTCCAAATCTTTGTGGACAAACAACTGGTACATTTTTTGCACAATGCCACTCACCGACTCGATTAAGTCTCCCTGAAGACCCATCTTGAGAATGAGGCGGCGGGCATAAAACGGAGAAAACTCTTGCTCGACTACCACCCTTTGCATGTGTTCAATCACCGACTCGACGTGAATGCCTCCTGTAGCCGAACCTAAAAGGACAGGACGACCGAGAGCATAGTCGAGAATGACTGCGAGATACAACTCTTGCTCCGCATCATAGCGAGCTTCGGCAAGTAGTACTTTAGGATATCGACCCAGAATCGGCAGGTTGAAAATTGCTCTTGCGGCAGCGATCGCATCAATAGTATTCTCAACAAAGCGAATTCCACCCGCTCTTCCTCTTCCACCAGTAGGCACCTGCGACTTTAGTACCACAGGATAGGGAATCTCCAAACGTTTGAGGTCTGTAGGATGGTCAATGCGTTGAGAGGGCAAAACAGGAATACCGATTTCGCGAAACAACTCTTTAGCTTGGTACTCTAATAAGTCCATGAATGGGAATAGTGAAGATCTAGGTTTTGTTTAAAGGTTAAACACCCATAATCTTCAAAGTAACGAAGTTTCCCCATTTCAGTCTGTCAAGCTTTCTACCCACTCGTGTATTTTG
>CBKWLJ010000614.1:0-4582 GCA_966675205.1 uncultured bacterium | reverse complement strand
CTGGAGAAAAAACAAAGCTTTACGCTACAGCACGAACTTGATCTAAGCCTCAATCACAACCCGCCCGGTTGAACGAGCAATGCAAGTCAGAATATACCCGACTTAGCAAAAACCACACAAAAGGAGCCTGATGTCGGCATTGGGGAAGGCGCTAGGGTTGATAACCCTGGCGATAGAGAATTGGTATTAAGCAGGAAGAAAGTATCGATCACAACTGGGTTTTGACCTTTTCTGTTAGGCCCTGTAGGCGATTCATCACATTCAGCAACAGACCTCGTGACACCTCAGAATCATTCCGCAGCACCCTCTCAAAATCCTTCGCCTCAATCACCAAAACGCGATTCTTCTCAGCGTTGGCAACCACGTTGGCTGAACGCGGCTGACGAGTTAGCACTCCCATTTCACCAATAGTTTCGCCTTCGTGAATGGTGTTGATGATTACCTCACTATCTCCTCGAAGAACCATTGCATAGGCTTCGCCATCAACAAGCAGGAGCAGTTCATCTGATAGTTCCCCTGCATCACACAACCGAGTTCCCTGAGGATAAATTCGGATTTCGGCTTTGCGAGCTAGTTCAATGAGCGACTCCGGCTTTACAGATCTCAGGAGGCTGCTTTCAAATATCAACAACAGCTTATCGAGAGTGCCTAGTGATTGTGCAGTGGCTTGATTTGTACCTTGCTCCAGAATGTTTGCGGCTGTCTCCCGTACCAACCAATCTCCAGATCGTGTGGAACTCAGAATTTGACGTGCCTGTTCGCGAGCTTCCCTAGTATCAAGTTGCTCTAGCGCATACAGGGCGGTCGCTTGAATCAGAGGTTCTAGTTCGTGCAACAATTCCTTGAGGATTGCGATCGCACAAGTCAAGCGATTTCCTGACATTGCGTTGAGATGGGGTTCTTCGTCAATATGTAGCTGTGTCGGTGCTTCGTCATCAGGAATCGCTGCTTTAATGTCGAGCATTGTTCGTACAGTAGATGGCTGTACTGCTGCTAGTTCTAACGGATCGGGTTGCAGCACGGCCAGCATTTCGGCAGTGAGTCGCTTCTGCCAGGGTAACTCCCCATTGACTTCGTGCAGGATATCTGGTAAGGCGTTCTCTGCGAGTACTGCGATCGCACGGGCAATTTTCATTGCCTCCGGTGAATTTCCTAAGACTTCTAGAATGCCGAGTAGTTGCCTGATAACAATGTGTTGCTTGTGTGCGATCGCAACCGTTCGCAACAAAACATAAACAGGTGCCTGGGGATTGGCCACAAAATTGCTTAACACTTGGTTGCGGACAGCCAATTCCTTTAACTGAGCAAGCAAGGACTCTGCTTTGCGGAGAATTACACTGTCGTCATCCGTCATTTGCTCAAGGATTTGCGCTTGCTCTTGAGCTGTAATTCCGTACTCCTGCTTCAACGCCTGAATTTGCTTGTCCCTGCGCTGGAGTGCCTGACGTAGGGGAACTCCCATCTCCACTAAATCCAAAAGTTGCAGTTTCAAGGCTTGTCGATAACTTTCAATGCGTAACTGATTCTCACGGCTTCTGCGCTTACTCGGATCGAATAGGTCGGAATTTTCCACTCCCAACTCTGTCAAAATCTCAAAATGCTCCTCATCTTTTAGTCCCAGTTCCAAGCGGACTTGCTGGAGACTTTCCAGGCTATTGCCAGGGTCAACCGTTCCCTGCTCCAATGCTTCCCGCAGCATTCCTTTGTAAACCTGAAGGCTGGATTCTTTGCTATAACTAGGCAGGACTTTAGCCAGTACATACACCTCATCTGGTTTCAAATCTGCCATCGACCGACCTTCCAAAAATTTAGAGAAGTCTATCTTGAGCTTGCTGAGTTGACGGCGCAGACTATCAGCAAGGCTTTCTCGTGAGTAGGCTTCGGCACTACGCGCCAGTGTCCTATACATCCATAACGTGCTGACAACGATAACCAACGCATTAAACCCTAGCTCTACAAGCGTTGGAAACTTTTTCAGGATGGGCCGCCCCCCAAATAAGAAGTAGATATTGAAGACTAAAAACGTGCAGACCGTGAAAATTCTGTGCTGTACCTGCTGTTGGCTCAAGGGTTTATGAATTCGACGGCGATACGCTTTATAAGCTTTTTCTAGCTTAGAAAACAGAAAATAGCTCGCTACCACACACGCCCCAATCGTGAGAGGAACAGCTACCAATTTAGGAATGGGAATTGCTTGGTTGAAAAGGTAAAATCCAGGACTAAAAAGAGTTCCTAAGTGGTTCTTTTCGTGGCTCCAAGCCCCAGAATAGTAGTAATTTAAGGTACCAGAATAGAGAAAGTAATAGAGATAAAATCCAAAGACTAATCCGACATAACCATATTGGACAAATCGACGACCTGGCTTGTTTAAAACATCCCAATAGGAACGTTCTGCATCAATATCAATACAGGGAGACTGACAGCTAACACAGGCACTTTTCTCCTTACCTCCTTGATCTACAGTCCGGCACATCGACTGGGTAATCGTTTGTCGCTGACCCTGATGAGCCTGACTTCCCAATAAGGCTCTCGGCCCGTTATACACCATTTGCACTGGAGCCATCGGACAGAAATATTGGCACCAACTTTTCCCCGCAAATAGATAACCTACGACTATTGCTGACAGGATGGTGAAGATGAAAAAAGACCCTAAGAATAAGCGATCAGAGTTAATAAATAAAATTCTCATGCATAAACCAATGCACAGAAGTCCAAATTGAACGTATAAATGATTGCGAGCTAACCAGGAATCTTTCCCCACCTTAGCTAACTCGTAGCGCACAGCTCCTGTACGGGGGTTGGTGATTTTGCGCTGACGTTGCCATCCTAATGCTCTAGGAATTTGCGATAGAAATGACAAAGGACAAATGCGTCGCCATGTTTCATGACCAAAAACCAACAGAAGCATGACAGCGCAAGGAATTACGATGCCCCAGAAGACTTCTGCCCCAATGGGAAACGGCTCTAAATCCAGGCACTTTCCTTGTACTGTCAGAACCGCTTTACATTGCTCTGGATCTAACAACTTCGGGTCGAGACGAAAAATGCTCCATGTTGTCGTCGGCTGGGTTAGGTACGGTGAAATGGGGTCATAAAATAACGAGACAATCAGTATGAGCCAGCCACTAACCAGCAGCCATCTGACAAAATGCATCTGTTTTTCTGGCACCTGATGAAACATTACACTACATCCTCGTTTGCAAATCTATACAAGACTGGCGCTAGGAGGACTTATCTCTCAGGGGGGTGCCACTTATGCAAGCAAGAAATCTATGACTGTTAAACTCATCCCCCGACTGAAGTGCGGGGGATTGGACTGCATTCCGCTGTGATAACACGTCCTTGGTCATTGATTATTAGTTACTAAGGACTCTCATCCTAATGACTAACAATGTTTATTGATGCACGATGTAGGCAATGGACTACACCAGGCTCAAGGACATCAAATTTTCTGCCATGTCGAAGTTGGCAGTAACATTTTGAACATCATCTAGATCTTCTAGGGCGTCCATCAACTTCAAAAGCGATCGCGCCAAGTCGGAATCTGTCACTTCCACCGTATTGCTCGGAATCCAGCGCAACTCAGCATCGCTTACCGGTAAGCCTTTGTCCTTTAGAGTTTGATTGAGGGTTTCTAAATTACTGACTTCAGTAAATACTTCTGCTACCGTCGTCTCATCCTCTTGAGATAACTCATAAGTTTCTGCTCCCCCTTCCACAGATGCTTCCAATAACTGGTCTTCTGTCACCGAACCCGTAAGAGTAACAACACCTTTTTGCTCAAACATCCACGAAACGCAACCCGTTTCACCGAGATTACCACCATTTTTGGTGAATGCCGCTCGCAAGTCAGCCGCCGTGCGATTACGATTATCGGTGAGTGCTTCAATCAGAATAGCGACGCCACCGGGGCCATAACCTTCATAGCGAATTTCTTCGAGATTGTCGCTGTCGTTTCCTAGTTGTCCGGAACCTTTTGCGATCGCTCGTTCAATATTGTCATTAGGAATTCCAGCCGCCTTTGCCTTGTCAATGGCTGTACGCAGTCGAAAATTCCCGGCTGGATCGGGGACACCAGTGCGAGCTGCAACAATAATTTCTCGTGACATCTTAGCGAAAGTCTTACCCTTAACTGCATCCACTCTCGCTTTCTGGCGTTTAATATTCGCCCATTTACTATGTCCTGCCATAACTTTAGATTAGAAACGATACCTCAACAAAACTCTCACCTACTAGCGATCGCGCTGGGAAAGCAACCCAATCGCTGATTAGCACAAGAGACATCCTGTGCCTATGTCTGACGGTACATTTCCGAGTTTACCCAATTGGCAGGACATCCTCCCAGATCGCCAGTTCAGCCATCATCTAGATGCTGATAGAAGGTGGAGTAAGAGGAAAGAGAAATAATTCAACCCTAATTAACTAGTAGCTAATGACCTCTTGACCAATGACTCATGACCAAGCCCCTTTGGGGCGGGAACTCCTGAATAGGGAATGGGGAACAGGGGGGGACATAAGCCCCGAAGATCAAGGATGCAAGCCCCTGAATTGATGAATGGAGAGGAAAAAATACTTGAAACGT
>CBKWLJ010000613.1:0-4592 GCA_966675205.1 uncultured bacterium | reverse complement strand
CACGTCCCCGCGTCAGTCCTAACTATGGGTATTCAACCGGACACGATAACGCCCCGCTGCGCTAACAACCAATTTTGTTAAACCAACGAACCCCCACAACTCGAACCACACCCAGCCGTACAACCATAGCAATAGGACGCCGTGCAAATCTCGTCAATTACGTCTAAACTTCCAGCTTGTAAAAGCTTAGTAACTGTCAACGGTTCCCCCGTGCGAGACTTCGCCGCCAAATTTTCCATCTGATTAAAATCGCAATCGTATACATTCCCCAGATAGTCAATCGAGAGTTCATTACGGCACATCAAGTGTTCTACTGTAGCCGCATTGTAATTTTCTTCTAAAAACGTTAGGTAACGAGAATACAGCTTAGTTCGTTGCAAATGAAACTTCGTTCTCCCAACAGGCAAATTGGTAATGGTGAATAACTGATTAAAGCTAATGTCAAAATGTTCTTTGAGAAACACTTTGTAATCTTGTTCTAGGTTTACCTGATTGGGAGCCAATGAAAATTTATCGATCAGGGGTAGCGGCGGATTATACACCAAATCAAGAATTAAATTGGAGTCTTTTCCATAGCCTAATTCATTAAGCCATTGAATAGCATGAATTGAAGCCTCATAAACTCCATTTCCTCGCATATTATCCACATTATCTTCTAAATAACAAGGCAATGATGCAACTACTTTCAATTGATTATTAGCAAAATATTCCGGAAGATACTCAAATCCAGGTTCAAAGTAAATCGTCAAATTTGACCGAACAATCACGTCCTTACCTGTCTTTCGGGCTGCCTCAACTAACGGCTTAAATCCATAGTTCATCTCCGGTGCGCCGCCTGTAAGATCAACAATTTTGATTTGGGGAAAGCGATGAATTAAGTCAATGAGCTGGTTACAAACTTCTGGTGAAAGTTCTTCAGTACGTTTGGGGCCTGCTTCTACATGGCAGTGATTACAAGCCAAATTACAACGCTTACCTAAATTAATTTGCAAAACTGTGATTTTCTGTTTCGTTAAGCGAGAATTGAGTTTTTTTCTAAAGGGCGTTACTACTGGTACTTCTATCTGAGTCATTGCTTGATTCCTTTATTGATCTGCTATAGGGTACACTACAAGGTTCATCTAATAAGAAGACTTCAGGTTTTGTGATGCAACCCGCATGAAACCACTTGCACAAGAACGTGTTGCACGACCTGAGCTAATTTAAGTCAAGTTTTGTACAAATTTTAACTTTATTATTGTATGGCTACAATTCTTTTCTGGGATAGCAACAAAAAGCGATTATTTGAAGACATTATATATTTAATTTTACTGAATTATTTGTAGCTATAGCTTGTTGGCTTTTGAAAAAGATGTAACTTTATGATTTTATGAAATAGCCATGACAAAGGGAGCGTAATCAGGAGTACACCAACCAAAACTAAAATAAAGTGTCTGACATCATGTCATCTTTGCGATCGCTTTGTGTGAGTTCAACGAGAAATTGCTCAAGTATAACTCGGCTGTTTTGAACTCCCCTGAGTGTAGTGTAAGACCAAATCCCATTTTCTTGTCAGTTGCAGTTAAAAGAAAGCAGGCAACAGCCAAGGTCGATCGCTCGACCAACATTTGCCCGCTGGACTCCGGGAGCTAAACTATAAAGTACAGCCTTGCCATCTCGCGTCGTCTCAACAAATCCCTCGCCGCGAAGAACTTTGAGGTGGTGCGATAGCAGGCTTTGCTCTACACCTAAAACAGCATTCAGTTCCCCAACATGTTTTGGTCCATCCATCAAGATTTCCAAAACAGCCAGACGAGTGGTATCTGCCAAAACTTTCAGCTTGCGGACACAAAACAACTGAGGTAACTCGTTTTTTGGGCTCATGGCACACTGCCTACCTAGATTAAAAATTCGTAATTCGTAATGCGTAATTCGGAATTGACTTCAGATGAGGATTTAGGTGCCAACTGAACGTACACGACTTGAGACGTCAGGGCTATAACCCGCATTTTAATTACGAATGATGTAGCTTGCTTCTCGCTCGAGAGCGCGTATTCACGCATTACGAATTATTGTTGAACCAGAATTGATATGAATACCATTTCATATCAATTGCCTAAAAAAATCATCTCTGTATCTTTAGTTGAGTTAACTTAACAACAACCACCACCAACGTAGTGCCATGTTGAATCCGTAATCATCACATCTTCAGGTAGTGACTTTGCTAAGTTTGCTGCTGTCTTATCGCAGACAACGGCGGGTACCCCACGCTGAAGAACGTGTCCTGCTGAATCGTCAAATATCTCATCGCTACCCTTATAAATGGCTGTTTTTCCTGTAAAAATGCAGGGACCATCCTCTGGAATTGGAACTTTGAAGGCAACAGAATCTAGACTTTCTAACAGCAAATCCTCTTGCAAATGATAGGTTTGGCGATCTAAGAGGCGGTAAGGACGACGAGTGCGAATTTCCACTTGACCGAAGCCAACATCAACAATCTTTTGGATATACTGCTCGTAAGTCAAAGCGCCAGACAGGCACATTGCCCTCAATCGTTCATCTTGTTGCAAATGTACTGGAATGGGACGAGTGGCAATTGGATCGCTCATTTGCAATCGTCCGCCTGGTTTTAAAACTCGGTAAGCTTCTTTGAGTGCCTGAGTTAAATCATCGGGTTCAAAGATATTAAATAAACAATTTTGGGCCACAACATCTACAGAGGCATCAGGCACAGGCAAGGCAAAGGCATCCCCTTCGCGAATTTCCACAAAACTTGGGTCAAACCAAGCATTTTCTTGGGCGGCAAGTTCCAAGTTACGCTTAGCCGCTTCCTGCATCGCGCCTACCGGATCGACGGCAATAACAGCGCCAGGACGCTGAGAAAAGTAGGCAAATTGCAAGGCTTCCAATCCACCACCAACACCAACATACAGAACAGTTGGTTCGTTACTCAGTTCATTTGGATGAACCGTTGTTCCACAGCCGTAGTTCATTTCCTGCATTTGCTCAGGAATTTTCAGTCCTGGCAGTTGTAGGGGACTGCTTTGGACACAACACAACCCCACTTGAGGGGTTTGGGCTACTTCAGTGTAAAATTTTGCAGTGGTTTCAAGATAGCTCATGTAAATCCTCTGATTGGCAAAGATTGGTAGGCTTTTGCAACAGAGGCAATGCTAGCACTTCAATCCAGTAAATTCCTCTGTTCAACTGTAATGCTAGTGAACAATTTCTGTTGCCATCTCAGATTGCACGTTTTTTTCAGGATTCTCAGCCAGTACTCCCTATAGGGACTGTCAATCCGCCAATTGGCGGATTTATATTAAGAAATGTTGCTGAAGCGATCGCTCTTCAGTATAGTAGACAATCAAATTGAGGTACCCCAGCACTAGTAGGGCTTACGCGATCGCAGAGGTACCAAGCACGATGATCTCCGTATCTAAACGTAAGCCCTATTCCTTTATATCAACTGCAACTTGATCGTTAGGTCATTCTAGATTTACTCCAGAGGCTTGCCTAATTCATAAGCCGCCGATTTCAGAGTATCCGCTACAACATCATTACCCCTGCTAATGGGCAAGGTTTGCCCAGACATCAAGCTTGTAGTTACCGTTTTACCTCAACTTTCATTCAACTCCACCGTTTTAGATTTCACTAAAAACTTGGACTTTTTGCATAAATGTCTAAAGCTAGGGGGAATAAGTCTTAAGCAACACTGCGCGTGGAGCATACCTTAAAAGGTGTAGGTGAACGATGTCAGGCGAAGAGCTACTAGATATTGGTGCAAACTGCGAAAATACCTTTCCACAGGTTTTCTCTCAACCCCCTCTATTGTCTAGCGGTAGCAGACTCTGGAGTGGGATGAGTTTGGAACATCACTACTTACCAGCAGCGGAGACTCCTGAATATTCTCTTGAACAATTTGTTATCACCATTAATCTTGGGCAGAGTTTGCAGGTGGAGCGAATTCTGGATAGGCATTTGCAAACAGGAACCATGTTTACGGGTGCCGTAGGGCTTTGTCCGATGCATACATCTCACGCAATTCGTTGGGATAGGGATGCAAACATTCTTTTGCTCAGTTTGGAGCCTGAATTACTAACTCGCAATGCGGTGGAGTTGTTGGATACAGATCAATATGAGATGCTACCGCACTTTATCACTCAAGATCTATTGATTCATCAAATTGGACTGGGGCTGAATGCACAGCTTAAAACCAATGGTTCAGATAGCCGTCTCTATGCTGAATCAGCCGCAACGTTTTTAGCGGTTCATCTGTTGCAAAACTACTCAACCCGGAAATCCTCTATCCACGAGTATGGGGGAGGTTTACCCCAACAGAAGCTAAAACAGGCAATTGAATATATTCAGGAGCATTTAGCACAGGAGATTTCTCTTAATGAACTCGCTAATGAGCTTGGCATCAGCCGCTATTACTTTTGCCGATTATTTAAGCAGTCTACAGGCTTGAGTCCACATCAGTATGTGATTCAACAGCGAGTGGAACGGGCAAAACAACTCTTACAAAAAAGCGGAATGAGTATTGCTGATATTGCTCAAGCGTGTGGCTTTTCCCATCAAAGTCATCTCCACCGCCACTTGAAACGCCTGACTGG
>CBKWLJ010000612.1:0-4596 GCA_966675205.1 uncultured bacterium | reverse complement strand
TCCTTTACAGAATTTCAGATACTTCAGCTCCTATAGTTTCCCAATCAAATCCCCCGACAGAAACGAACTCAGCTTGACGCCCACCTTCTTGGGAGTAAGTCAGATACAAATGCAGATAACTCAGTGGTTTATAAGGCAACCGTTCTGCCCATTCAATGGCGACAATCCCTAAAGGAAACTCCAACCCTTCCCAATAACTTTCCAAATTCAGCGACTCAACCTCTGAGGGTTCTAATCGGTATAAATCCAGGTGATATAGCGGTATTCGTCCTTCTGAATACTCATTAATTAAAGTAAAGGTAGGGCTAACAATTGGGTCTGCTATTCCCAATCCCTCCCCAATTCCTTGAACTAGGGTGGTTTTGCCTGCCCCTAAATCGCCCTCCAACAAAATCACACTTCCTGCTGGGAGCGATCGCCCTAACCTTACTCCGAGCGATCGCGTAGCTTTAGTATCTGTTAAAAACAATTTTGTCATCAATCTCAAACGTCGTTGAAAGTTTTAAACTTCTCACTCCTGTCTCAGCTTCTGCTTAGCAGTACAACCTTCAACCTTCAACCCTCAAACCGTCAACTCTTAAGCTGCCACTTCTAAATCCTGGCAGTGTTGCTGAATCACTCGACAGCACTCTTCTACTGACGCACGTTGCTTCATTGCTGCCACCAGTGCTTCATAAGCTACCTTGTGTTCCTCAACAATGGTTTGAGCTTGCCGCATTGCCCAACGCTCTTTTGAAGGAGCTTCGTTTAGATTGCGTCCCAATAAACTCAACGCTTCTCTTAGTTTCTGTCGATCTTCTGCACCTCCTTGAGCGCTTTCATAAACTAGAGTTTCGGCTGCAATGCCAGCCATCCAAACGGTACAAAATCGATCTACAGTCAATCGCAACTGTCTGACATCAAGCGCATCGGGAGATAGTGCCTTTGTATCAAAGATGACGCCTCCTAAGCCGGATTGTCCTTGCTTGAATGCTTCCCAAGCCGTTAGAGTATATCCGGTAATGGGAATACCCAGGAAGTAAGCAACAAGGAAATGACCCGCTTCATGGTGAAGAATGCGATCGCGATGTTCGCCCCTAGTACCAGCCAGCCAATCTAACAACAAGGTAAAGCCTCGTCCTTGGAATCTGAAACTATCGAGTGTGGCAAGGCTCAAGACACCAAGAGTAGTGGCAGCGGGAATTGCAGGTGGGATGTGGAACATGGGGCCTAAGAGTGCTGACATCGTCATCGCAAAAATGCTGATCGCAATGACATTTAGGGTGGTTTGCTCCATGGGTCTTCCCTTAATTTGTTAAATTTTATAATTTTATCTTTACTTTACCGAAAGTCGATGCTGAACGCTCACCTTTTTCCAGATATAGCAAAAGGCACATGGCAGATGGCAGAAGGTTTTTTATCGGTAAGTGGTTGTTTAGGCTCTTAAAGAAAGTCCTAAGCTTTATGACGGCAGGTATAGGTCTACTGGGATACAAAGTGAACCGATAAACAGTAAGGGCACGGCATTTCGTACCCCTACTCTACAGATGTAATCTGGTGATTTGGTTTATTTGCTCAAGGTGTTGCTGAAGGTTCTGTGGGTGTTGGTGAAGGTTCCAGAGAGGAAGGGGTACTGGGTGTTGAATCAGACTCGGTGGTTGGAGTGGTAGTGGGCGTTGCTGAAGGTTCTGTAGGTGCAGGGGATGCGGGGCGGAGTAAGTTTTTAGCTCGGTAGAAGGTTTTGAGGCTGTCGGTATCCCCTACATAGCGCCAGTGCCAAGGTTCATAATTAACACCTTGAGGGTTGTCTTTTGGGAAAGAGATCTCAAAACTGTAGTAAGGCGCATTTTTTTCCAGCCACTGGAAGGCAGCCGTTTTCTCAAAGTCAGGACTCAGGTTCGTTGCTGGGACACGACCATCTCCAATATCCACTGCATAGCCAGTATGATGTTCGCTGTAGCCTGGGGGCGCACTTACTTCTGCTCGTTTTGTAGTTACTTGTCCTCGTTGTGCCTTGACATCAAAAAATAGGCGCTGTTGGTCAGAAGTAGAACGAAAACCGGAAATAGGAACCAAAATAATTCCGGCCCTTGCCGCTGCGGCTGACATTGCTTTATATTTCTCGGCGGCAGCAGCACGAAGCTTAATTTGACCATTAGCTGTAATGGGTTTCAGTTCCGATGCTGGTGCTTCTTGATAGGGCAAATGTCCGAGGAGATTATCAACCTTTTCAGTACTAGGACTAGGTTGTGTCTCGCTAGCAGCAGAGGTCGATTCTACCTTTGGATTGGTTTTGGGCGCAGAGATTGATAGGGCGATGCCAGTTGCGATCGCACCTAATCCTAATAGCCCTACAATCAGCAAGACAGGCTTTATCCAACGAGAACGGCGTTTGATATCGGGTGTATCCCGTAGCGCCTCTGGAATATCGTCATCTGGCGTTACTGAGAAGTTGCCTGGTTTTCCTGGGAGATCCCCGTTATTCAAGAATCCACTCCTGAACTGAAATTAATACTGATCGGACCCGCATTTTGGCCTTGAGTTAGTCTAGCAGCCGCCTGAGGAAGTATGTCTCCTTGAGCAACCCCTTTTGAGAGACTGGCTTACTATCATACAGGTGCGCGTCTACGGAGCAAATCATGCCCAGTACGGAAACTGAGCTTTTACAACCCTTGATTAAACTCTACATTCAGCTAGGGGGCGGTGTCCTGCTGGGATGGGTTTTAGGACGCTTACTGCCGAAGATTGTGCCAACTGTAATTGGTCAATTTCTCTTCTGGATTGGCGTGCCCATCAGTATTATTACTTTTCTTCGTCGTGCGGACTTATCCGGAGCAATTTGGATTGCGCCTGTGGCGGCATGGGTGGCGATTTTACTGGGAGCGGGATTGGCTTGGGGCTGGATTAAGGGACAGGCTCTCAAGAGGGCTGATAATGCCGATAACCCACTTTCTGAGCAGTCTGTCAATTTTTGGAGCAAGCCAGCACAGGGAAGTTTTTTGTTATCGGCAATGGTGGGGAATACGGGGTACCTAGGCTTTCCGGTGACGCTGACGTTGGTGGGAGAGAAGTACTTTGGCTGGGCGTTGTTCTATGACATGCTGGGTACAACGATTGGAGCTTATGGTTTAGGTGTCGTTCTTGCTGCACGTTTTGGTACACAAGTCAAGAGTCAGTGGCAATTAGTTCGGGCGATTTTATACAACCCTGCACTGTGGAGTTTGGCGTTGGGATTGGGCTTGCGTCAAGTCCCATTACCGGAGGTGGCGGAACGTGGGTTACAAGGATTTGCTTGGAGTGCGATCGCATTTTCGCTGATACTGATTGGAATGCGGTTGAGTCAGTTAACGTCTTGGAGTCGTCTGAGACAGGCGTCAGTGAGTCTCGCAATTAAAATGTTCTTTGTCCCGCTTGTCTTGGGGATTGGGCTATTACACTTAGGGATTACCGGTCAACCGCAGTTGGTGATTGTCCTGCAAATGGCAATGCCTCCAGCCTTTGCCACTTTAGTGTTAGCAGAAGTGTTTGATTTGGAACGCGACCTTACAGTTACTGCACTGGCTGTTGGATCAACTGGCTTATTATTAACTCTGCCTATTTGGTTGTTGTTATTTGGGCGTTAGAAATTTGTAAGTCAATCAATAGTCAGCTAAGCTGCTGTACATCTAAATTATTTATATAAACAAAGACGGGCTTTTCGACCCATCTCACAAGAAATATATTGAACACCAACTTGCTTTATGAACAAACGGTGAATTTCTGACTCCTCGTGTTAGACGCTAGGAAGTCAAGTACACGAAGAGTAAAGCTTTGTCTGATCAAACTAAGTTGAAGGCTTTGTCAAACTTAAGCGCGATCAATAACTTCTTTTGCTTTATCTTTGAGGTCCTCTCTCAGATGCATGGCTGCTGCTTGGTCTTGCTTAGCTTGACCTTCTGCTTTATCCTTGGGGTCGCCCGTGAATTCACTAGCAGTTTCTTGAATTTTGCCTTCAATATTCTTGGCAGTAGCTTCTACACGATTTTCAATGCTCATTTTAAACTCCTGTCATTCATTAACAATGTAAGAACTAGATAGGCTATAAAGCACAGAAAATAAGAACCGAGATAGTTTTACTATCTACTGGTAATAACTAGAAAAAAATTAATTTTAGCCTATCCATTTCATAGTATTACTATGACTGATTAAGGCTTGATACTACCTCTCCCCCTAGTTAGATTTATAAAGAATAGAGCAGTTACAGAACTCTTATCTACCAGTAAAATTAATTATAATTCTTTCAATTTACAACCCAAACAACTCTCAATCAGCCTGCAATGAAACCATCCAAAGTAGCTCCTGCCTGTTGAGAGACTAAACTGATCTGCTTCTGGCAACGCTCAACATAAAGCCTTGCCACTGCATCATCAGGATTTTGCTCGATTAGCTGCTGAAAATAGCTCAAGGCACCCATATAGTCTTCTTGATGCCAAGATTGAAGACCAGCATTGTAGCAGGCTAAAGATTGTAGTTTTGTTACCTCTAAAGCCTGACTCGGCGTACCCAAAATTTCGTAAAGTTCTAAAACGATACGCTTGCCACGAGGTATTACCCTATCAACCCACCGACAAGGATAAG
>CBKWLJ010000611.1:0-4616 GCA_966675205.1 uncultured bacterium | reverse complement strand
CCAGATAAATCAAACCGGATACCCAACCGAGGACTAAACCATCCATTCATCTGCTCGATCGCATCCAAGCCATCCTCAGTCTTAAGCCAGCCATTCAAGGTATTTCTATCCGGATCGTAAATGTAATACTCTTCAACTCCATAGCGATCGTAGAACAACAGTTTCTTATCCATCTCTATTTGGGAATTACTTGGTGAACGGAATTCAAAGACCACTTGCGGCGCAATCCCTTCCTCTTCCCACTGTTTGTAAGCACCCCTATCGCCTTGGGGCCTCCCAAACACCACCAGCACATCTGGAGCATTGACAATCGTGTTACGTCCTTTCACCGGATACCAAAGCAAGTCCCCTGCTACAAATACGTTGCACTCATCTGCATACAGCCAATCTAAGTTCTGCTTGATTACTACAATCCAACGAAACTGCTTGGTATTATCTGCCATGGGCTGTCCGTCACTTTCTGGGTAGATGACCTCTGTTTGGTTTGGTGAATCCAGTCGAGAAACCATAACTTCAGTAGTTCATTAGAACTATCAGTTTAATGTGTAAAACCTAGCACAGGAAAAAGCGATCGCTTTGGTCAGACTAAGCAACAGCTTGAGGAAACAGCAAGGCAAGGATAGGAACTAGTGCAGTATGGCGGAAATAACTATCCAGTTGAAAAAGGTTAAAAAGCTTACTGTACAACCTTTCTTTCCTTCTGCCTTCTGCCTCCTGCCTTCTCCCTTCTTGTACTAGTTACCGCCGCCGCCATTGCAACTGTTCTGAAAGTCGCAACAGAAACTGACGAGCAAGTTTTAGTGCTTCTTGATACTGCTGCTCACAATTATGCTCCGACCAACTTCTTCCCGTTTTCTCCTTAATAAACCCAAAAACTGCTGAATGAATCAACGCTGAATTATTCTTAAAATTCGGCTCCTCACCCCTAGCTTGAACTCGCTCTATTGCCTCAATCAATAACTTTGTTGGACGTTCCACCAACGAGGAACCATTTGTCCCATCTGGAATCAGATTCTTCGTTTTAAACAAATCGTTGATGAAACTCCGCACCTGCGCCCCATAGCGTGCTTGCGTTTCCATCTTCGCCTTATCAGGACGAGCAACGGCCTCCGGATGAGGAACTTCCACCACCTCCGACGCTAACTCTGTCTCCAAACCCTTGAGAAACAACTCATAAGCTGCTTGGGGCATTGTATCCTTGAGGCGCATTCCCCCAACCACAATTTCGCCTTCATTGTCTAAATCGAACCCACGTTTTTGCAGTACCACTCGCCGCGAATAGTCTCGGTAAGACATAAGTTCCTCCCCGACTAAAACCTGCCAATCTAATCCAATGTGGGAGAGAAAATGGGCCGGCCGTAACTCCTTGCGTTCTCTAGGTTTAGTGACATCTACCCCCACACCCTTGGGAAAATCACTCCAAGCGGGTGTAATCTGCACCGTCCCATCATCCAGAACTACTTCTACCTGAATTTCGTAGGTTCTGATGCTTCTAATTTGGGTCAACTTTGCACTAATTGCATCCACTTCCTGTTGCCAAAGAGTTGACCTCTCCCCCTGCCCCTCTCCTGCAAGGAGAGGGGAGTTCGTCTCTCCCGTTCCCTCTTGCTCCCCCCTTCCCTGGTAGGGAAGGGGGGCTGGGGGGGTTAGGTCTTCCACACAGTAACTCCCCCCCGACTCCGACACTCGCGCACTCTTCCCATCCCCCTCTCCCGACAAGCTTCCTGTAGAACGGAGTTCTTCAACTAACGAGAACTTCGGTGAAGTTTCCTCCCTCACCACCACGGGTACACGCAGTTGCAACACATCCCCCGGATTAACCGTTGAGGTATCACTTAAGTGGAGAATAGTTTCGCCTGCTTCATACTCCGTTGTTAGCAGAGGCCGCACTCGTTCCCGCACGACTTCTTCTCGAATCACATCCGAAGTTACACCCTGCTGAAACTTCTCAAATAACTCCCTCAGTCCTAACGCCGCATGGGTAACAACAACCCCCCAATTCGGATGCGTTAACCGGGGGAAATGTCCCGGTGGTTCTCCTGGTACTCGCCGCAATGCTCTCCCCCATTCCTGTTCAGCGGGAGACATACTTTTAAGAATACACAAGCAGCAGGAAACGGAAATCCACTTATGGTCGAACCCCACTCCCACTAAGCCACAATGCACAATGACCCAATAGTCACCACTATAAAAGCGGGACAAAATTGAACTGGGACGCCCTGCTAAGTCGTACTCATCATGTTCAGAATGGATAACGCCGACTCTTCCCCTCAAAATCGGGAAATTCTCTTCTAATAACTTAGCGACGCGATGGGTATGAGGAATGTTGAGTGCCCGAACCAGCATGGCATGGGGTTGTCCGGTGTGTTCGCGCTTCCTGACTAAAATCTCTACTGCCATCTCTAACACTGGCATCGAGAAGGAATCCGCAAACAGAATTTGACGGAACCACTGCTTATCTGTCTCCGCTTTGGTTACAAATTGCTCGAAGTCATATTCAATTTCATTGCCATCCTCCTCAATTAAAAACGCTGTAGAAGTCGCTTCCTTATACATCAGCTTTTTAATCGGAGGGGGGTCGAGTTTCCACGCATCCTGAAGCGTAAACTCGTAATCGGCAACAGGCGTATATTTAAGTACACTTCGCCCCAACGCATCCTCCTCTTCTACCTGGGTATAGCGAACGTGGGGAAGCGGTTGAGAGTCGGAACGGAACTTTGAGCCGGTAAAATAGGCAAGCAAAGCAGACTCAAAGTAATTGCTAATCGTGCGATAACTACTTGCTGCCGAAAAATGCGCTTCATCGGTGATAATCACGCCCACCGAACTGGGTTCAATATCCCCTCGACTTACGAGATTAACCAAAAACTGCCGATTGCTAACCAACATCTCGGCATCGTGCAGGCAATAGGCATAACTATTAAAATCGCTAGCATCTAACTCGACAATTTTGGGTGGCGGTACTCCCGGTGGTAAAATTTTGAGGCGATACAGCAGCCATTGGTCGTAGAGTGGGCGATGCTTGTAGTCTGTAGGAAAGTCCTTCAAAAATCGGGCGCGGAGTGTACAGTTATCCGACAAAAACAACGCCGTTTTCCCCTGCATCCAAGGCGCGAGGATATAGGGCGTCACCGCTTGAATCAACGTTTTCCCCGTACCCACCCCAGCCAAAATCAACGCCGCCTCTCGCCCCGTCGCATCCATCTCCCCCCGACACGCCTTTTGGTAAATGGCTAACAGCGCTTGTTGCTGATGGGGATAAAGTCCCGTCTGCCCTTGCAGGATGCGGTTCAGGACAAGGGCGTGGTACTTGAGAAAGTAATGGTCAGAACCCGACATCATCGCTAATTTACCAATTACGAGAGTGTCTCAATGATCAAACGTGACGTAGCGATTGCATTTCTTCAGTGTAGTAGGCAGATCAGAAGAATGTGTTTTTTCCTCCTCACCCTCAACCCAATGTTTATACTCTTTCAAACCTATGTCTTGAGATAGATAATAAGAAATACACTTGCTGTCTCAGTGTGAATATGTATAAGAAGATGTTTAAGAAGAGTATTTTTGCTCAGATTCTGACCTCGTTCCTAACCTTCGCCTTGGTAGTTGCCTGTAGTCAGAGTAAGGCACCAGAAAATAGTGCTAATAACGGTAATGGTGCAATCGGGTCATCCATTCCTATTGGCATTGCTGTGGCCCAAACTAGTAACGTTGCCTTGCTAGGACAAGAACAAGTGACGGGTGCGAAAATTGCCGAGAAATTTTTTAATGACAAGGGTGGAGTTAATGGTACTCCGATTAAGTTAGTTTTTGAAGATACAGGCGGCGACGAACAAGGAACAATTAACGCCTTCAATAAATTAATTACCCAAGATAAAGTGGTGGGAATTGTGGGGCCAACGTTATCCCAGCAAGCCTTTGCTGCCGACCCCATCGCAGAACGGGCTAAAGTCCCTGTCCTAGCCCCTTCTAACACAGCCCAAGGCATTCCTCAGATTGGTGACTATATTGCTCGTGTCTCAGCACCTGTGGCAGTGGTTGCGCCCAATGCTCTCAAACAAGCCCTGAAAATCAATCCTAAGATTAAAAAAGTAGCTGTCTTTTATGCACAAAATGATTCCTATAGTAAATCTGAAACAGAGACTTTTCAAAAAGCCGTTAAAGACCAAAATTTTGAATTAGTAACGGTTCAAAAATTCCAAACCACTGATACGGATTTCCAAACCCAAGCTACTAATGCTACAAATCTCAAGCCTGACCTGGTAATTATTTCTGGGCTAGCATCCGATGGGGGAAATCTAGTGAAACAACTGCGGCAATTGGGATACCAAGGTTTAATTATTGGTGGTAATGGCTTGAATACATCGAACCTCTTTCCTGTATGTCAGGAACAGTGTGATGGAATTTTAATTGCTCAAGCTTATAGTCCTGAAGTCTCGAATGAAATTAACAAGGCTTTTCGAGAGGCTTACATGGCACAAAATAAGAAAGAACCGCCCCAATTTAGCGCCCAAGCCTTCACTGGAGTACAAGTGTTTGTGGATGCATTGAAAGCTGTAGATACTAAAACCAAAATCAATACCTTATCTCTCAACGATTTACGAACGCAGTTAAACCAG
>CBKWLJ010000610.1:0-4617 GCA_966675205.1 uncultured bacterium | reverse complement strand
ATGGCGGTTTAACAGTAAATTTGCGTAAGTCCTAACTCTATAAAAGAAAACACTTTAGCCTATCGATGACCAAAAACTAAAAAGGTCTCAATCCCTCGATTTTCAATTGTGGAGAAAATCCAAAATCCAAAATCTAAAACCTAAAATCGAATGACGCATGAGCTATGTCGAAAAAATTAATCAAGTCCTCAAACCCGCTACATCTTGCTTCCATTTACCGACGTATAACCCAACCTCATAAGGGGTTTATCTTAAAACCTTTGGCTGTGAACTCACAGCTTTTTCTAAGGCTTTGTATGAAGCACGCAATTGCGTCTTGGACGTTTTAGGGTCACACAGTAGCTGGATATAACTCCTGATAGCTTCCCAATGCTCGCTATCGGAGGAAAGGTGTACAACCTTCATCCAGAAGTTTCGTTTAGCTTCTAGCTGTTTGAGATACTCGTGAGCTTCTTTTCGCTGTTGAGCGTGAGAGATTCGCTTAGCAAACAACTCAGCCATTTTGAAAGCGTATTCCCTAATTAGCTTTGTTTCCATCGTCAACTCACTTGTCTGGCAAGAGCCATAAAGATTTCTCCTTCACTACTCAACTCTTTAAGTAATATCCTGATACTTTCGCCTACATCTACCCCAGGTAGGAGGAAAGTAAGGAAGCTGTCTATTCACCTTCATCCTTAGGTTTTTCTCGCTAAATTAGGTAAGAAAACCTCGAATCCTGGGTCTAGTGCAGTCATGCGGTCTTCACTGCCAAAGTGTTTGCGTACAATCGCGCCGCTATGCGATCGGGGGTTCGTCGCTTGCACATCAGTTGAAAACCGTTACACATAAGGTGACAATTTGGTACAGATGTTTTGTAATTAACGTTCATGACTGTTCCTCTGCAAGTGCTAGTGACAGGTGCCACCGGACGCACAGGTTCTCTCGTGGTGAGGAAGCTGCAACAACACCCTAATCAATTCATTGTTCGGGGTTTCGCCCGTTCTCGTGAGAAAGTGGAGCAAGTATTTGGCACAACTGAAGGCTTTTATTTCGGTGATATTCGCGATTCATCTGCCCTAACTTCAGCCTTGGAGGGTTGCCAAGCGTTGGTGATTTTAACTAGCGCTGTTCCGCAGATGAAAGGGATTCCTCAACCGGGACAGCGCCCTGAATTTACCTTTCCTGCTGATGAAATGCCGGAAGTTATTGACTATCAGGGACAAGTCAATCAAATTGAGGCTGCAAAAGCCGCAGGGGTAAAGCATATTGTCCTAGTCGGTTCGATGGGTGGAACCAATGAAAACCATCCCCTCAACCGCATCGGCAACGGCAATATCTTAATTTGGAAGCGCAAGGCGGAACAGGAGTTAATCGATTCTGGTATCGATTACACGATTATTCGTGCTGGTGGATTGTTGGATGAACCGGGTGGCAAACGAGAACTGCTTGTCGGTAAAGATGATACTCTGCTGATGAATCCACCAGGCGGGATTCCTACGTCGATTCCTCGCGCTGATGTGGCGGAGTTAGTTGTGCAGGCGCTATTAGAACCCAATGCCCGCAATAAGGCATTTGATACTATCTCTAAACCAGAAAATGCACCGGATGCAGCGGTAACAACGGATTTCGCTGCTGTTTTTGCCCAAACGACACCGGGATTGTAGCAATCGCAGAGGTTTCAATAGGGGGTAGGGTGTGGGGGAGGAGAGGAGGAGAAAAGCGACTCCACCCTTCCTCCTTGCCTCTCAACTCAAAGATTTCCTGTTTTAATACATGGATTAAAAATTAAGCCGTCCTGTTCTAATGAGTTGAAAACCAGCGGCTAAGGAGATAAATGATAAAAAGAAATACCAAAGGCTGGTTGGCAACAAAATCACACTACCGCTAATAAAGACTAATATGATTCCCAACCCTACTAACATCCAGCCAAAATCGCCAATTGCGCGTTGGAAGAATAACAATGATATGATACCTGCCGTAATGGCGAGTACCGAACCCATGGCTGAAATGTCGCGCCACCAAAAGGGAGAAACTTTTGTTGTAAAGATAATGTTTTGACCTAAAAAGTAAACTCCAACAAATATCAGCGCTAAGCCGATGAGTTTGGTGAGAATTCGCATTTAATTCCTCGCTGGTGAAGGCTTAATTTTAGGTGAAACTTTAGCAGCAAAGCTATAAGACACTACTAGTCCTGTACTTGATTGATAACTGGCGATCGCAAAATCTTAAATACACAGAAATAACAGCGTACTCCTACCACTGCTAGCTAGTTTAACCTAGCTGACTTCAAACACCGCACTTGAGTTATTTTCCTTTACAGAAATTACCTTTTCTCAGTTCATCTATTCTGAAAATAGGAGTCAGGAGTCAGAATTCAGGAGTCAGGGGCTAGGAGAGATTAATTTCATCCATTCGTTGTGAGCGCAGCTCATGGTGTCTATTCTGAAAATAAGGCAGAAGGCAAAGATCAGAGGGCAGAAGGGATAAGAATATTCATTTCTACTCCTTACGCTAACGCGAATGTGGTGCGCTCTCGTCTCATGGTGTCTATTCTGAAAATAGATTGAAGATTAGGAATTTTTGTTATTCAACTAATTGTTTCAGTGTCCTCTATCGCTTACAGGCTGACTTTCACAGGTAGCCGTGCTTGACCCGTAGCGGTTTCGGCTTTTAAAGTAGACTTGGTCTTACCACCAACAACTTCAGTAGGGAGGTAAACCGTGAAGGTAGAACCCTCGCCCGACTTACTAAAAGCAGTGATTTTGCCGCCCATCATTTGGCAGCAATGGCGGCTAATGGTTAACCCCAAACCAGTGCCACCATACTTTCGAGTGGTGGTAGCATCCCCTTGAGTGAAGGCTTTGAAGATATGCCTGAGTTGTTCATGCGTCATTCCAATGCCGGTATCCGTCACCTGAAAAACAATTAATGATGAATTGAATACCTGAGTCGAGTGGCTGACTTTTTGCTTCTCTTCACGGCTAACTTTCAAAGTGATGATACCCTTTTCGGTAAATTTGGCAGCATTACTTAAAAGGTTCAGCAGAATCTGACGAACTTTGGTTAAATCAGCGTGGATAGTACCTAGATTACTTGCACAATCAACCAGTAGGATATTACTGTTTTTCTCGGCTAAGGGTTGAGTGGTTGTTACAACTTCTTCAATTAATTTTGATAAGTCAAAGGTTTCTAAACAGAGTTTCATTTGTCCTGCTTCAATTTTAGAGATATCGAGGATATCGCTGATTAAAGCAAGCAGGTGTTTGCCTGAATGATGGATTGCCTCTAAGTCATCAATGAATTCTGCATAGCCTAATTCCACTGCATCTTCTCTTAAAAGCTGACTCAAACCCAGGATGCCGTTGAGAGGGGTACGCAGCTCATGGCTCATATTTGCGAGGAATTGGCTTTTAGCACGGTTGGCGGCTTCGGCTGCTTCTTTTGCCTTTTGCAATTCTCTTTCTGCACGTTTGCGCTCAACGATTTCTTCTAGGAGTGCTTGGTTTGCTTCTTCTAGTTGAGCTGGGCTAGGAACAGCAAGTACTTTGGGAAGTAAGGGTATCATTTCCCAAGCGGTATATAAAGAAACCACAGCAGTAATCGCTTTGATTAAACCCGATAGCCAATAATCCGGATGCCAAAGCGTCCATATTTCCATGATATGGGTCGTGCCGCAAGAAACGATAAAAGCTCCGAATAATAAAAAAATTCGATGAAACGGCATATCTCGTCTTTGGCGGACAAAATAAACCAACATGATCGGAATAGAGTAATAAGCCAGTGTAATTAAGGCATCGGTGATGATATGCAGCCAAACTAACTCTGGCTTCCACAAATAACAATGTCCATGAGGAATAAAATTTTTGGTATTCAAAAAATTTTTTAAAAATTCCAACATAACCCCTATGCTCAGTGTTGGAGTTAACTCATGCCCAAGTGCAGCCTATTTTCTAACTTGGGATGCGTTCAGATTTTTCGGTTAGCCTTTATAAAATTAAACAAATCTCTCAGTCAATTGCAAATACCACTTTTGGTAGACAATTTAGGGAGCAACCCTCCAAAGAGGCACCTGTAATACTTGTTTAGTGCCTTATTTGTCTTTCCCTGAAGTGGAAGAATTTAACCTTGTATCAACATCGGCACTACTTGCTACACGATTCTCAAGATGTAAAGGAGAGGAAATAAAATGAAAATTTGTGTTACTAAGTATTACGATTAAAAATATTCTTCTCAGGAATTTTTTTTACAAAATCTTCATGTAGAGTAAGGTGTACTTTACTGATGCGATCGCAACTTTACCCTAATCCCGTAGATAACGCTACGCGATGAACATACCTTTGGGTGTAGTTATGACTTGTATCCCTCTGAGGCGATACGGCAATCTCCACAATAAATTCTGTTCCTTTGCCTGGAGCAGAAATACAACTGATTTTTCCCTGGTGCTTTTCCACTACAATTTGATGGCTAATCGATAATCCCAATCCTGTGCCACGTCCCACAGGCTTTGTTGTAAAAAACGGGTCAAATATATGCTGGTGTATGTCTTCACTCATACCAGGGCCATTATCGGCAATCCGAATGATCACGCGAGGGTGAGAAGAAATTGGGTGAGTTTCTGATGGAATGGATTGAGAAGAG
>CBKWLJ010000609.1:0-4620 GCA_966675205.1 uncultured bacterium | reverse complement strand
GTCCCCGTGTCCCCGCGTCCCCGCGTCATCTTGTTCATTTCCCGCATAGCATAAGAGATGTAGACGTAATATTACTCAATGAGCAGACGTCACAGTTGTCTCATCGAATATGATCTCGAACTCTGCTGCTGGCATCCACTTTCCTAGAAAGCGCTTATGATTTTCCGCCTCAGTTCGGCTATAGAAGCGAGCAATGGTATAGTGTTGAGCGTTTGGCAAGAGCCTCACCAGTGTCCAATGGTAATGCTGCTGATTCCAAATGCGATCGCCTTTAGCAGGAAAACTTGGTAGAGATGTGTCAGAATGCGTTTCTACCGTCCGACCACAGCCTCGATGCTCCAATATAGAGTGAATCTTTGATAGAAGTTGCTCTCGCTCTGCTGTGCCATCGTTGGGTAATAAACTCCACTCACCGACAGGAGCGGGTAGCCAAGCCAAGGTATAGGCAACCGTATCTTTATGAAAGTGCCAAGACAAGCGGTGAGTGTGCTTACGGCACCCGAAACCGTCAGCTCTTAAGGCTGCAACAATTCTGTCGCCTTGTGCTTTGAGGCGAAGCCATTGTGAATGTTTCATTGCTATTATTGGTGTGATTGTTTTAGAGAAGGGCGATCGCATATACTCGCCAAAGTAGCGATCGCTCGTTACTTACGGAAGACTTAAAACGGTAGAGTTAGTGATTTCCTGGTAATCGTCTAGACATCACCTCCTTATTTCACTCATCCACGATGAATTTCAGTCCACTTGAGTGGACTTGATTTATGAGCCAGGAGTTTTAACTCTTGGCGGACTTGCCTGGTATGAGAAACTACCCATAGAAAGACAAGGGAACTTCCTTTAGGTGTTTCCCCGTTATTTTTATTGTCGTCAAAAGGACAACTTGTCCTTTTCTAGGTAGAATGTTAAACGATAAGGATCGGAATAGCAACCCTAACTTGCCAACTCTTAGACAAGTTCGTGAACGTTTAAATATGACTCAGGAAGATTTTGCTCGTGAACTGGGGACAACGCCCAGAACAATCGGGCGTCACGAAAGAGGGGAACACAAACTCAGGCTTACTTTAGGACAGATCAAACGCTTGAAAGAACTCTTAGAACAGGCTGGAATGTCGATCGATGACTTACCTGACGATATCGACTGAGAAACCATTAACTGAGCGCTAGGTAAGATGACAAATGATAGAAACTTAAATAACAGTCCCAATTTGCCAAGTCTCAAGCAATTACGTGAGCGTTTAGGGATGACTCAAGAAGAATTCGCTAGCGAATTGGGAATAACCCGCAAGACGCTTGGCAATCATGAAAGAGGTGCACATCAACTGAAGCTCTCTCTAGGACAAATCAAACGATTGAAAGAACTCTTAGAACAAGCTGGAATGTCGATTGATGACTTACCTGACGACATCGACTGAGAAGCCATCAACGGTGTTGCTGAATAAGGGTATGATTTCCGGCAGCTACCACCCGCCCCATGTCGGTTTGGCACAATGGTTAGGGTAGCGTTGTAAGTGCTGCTGACTTTAGGAATATGTCATACAGTGATTTCAAAACGCTTGACCAAGCTGTTTCTACCCTCGAATTGACAGTCGAGGATATTCCTCATTTCTTTAGTCAGGTGACACCCATTGAACCTTCTCAACGGTTGAAGGAAACGCTGGATGAAACGTTAGATTTAGCTGCCAGTATTAGTACAGAGAAAGCTCGTTCTGAATTGATTATTACTCCAATCTTATTGGAAGTAAGACGTATATTTCAGAATAAAATCGGTTATTTTTCTGGGAACACATTTAATGTTGACGAAGCTAGAGGTTTAACGGGTGCCTGTGACTTTATTTTAAGTGCATCAAGCAATCAATCGCTTGTGACTGCACCTGTTTTAACTTTGGTCGAAGCGAAAGAGAATGATATTCGCATTGGGTTAGGACAATGTGTAGCTCAAATGGTTGCTGCTCAAATATTTAATGCTCGTAAGGGGCTGGAGCAGCAAGTGGTGTATGGTGCAGTTTCAACGGGGACTAACTGGAGATTTATCAGATTAGAAAATCATGTTGTTAAAATTGATTTAACTGAATATTTCATTACCCAGTTGAATCAAATCTTAGGGATTCTCGCTGAGCCATTTAGAATTTATTTTGAAGGAGCGATCGCATAAATTAATTTTGAGTGTATGTGATTATCGTGCGCTCGCTCATCCTAGGATACAAAATATGGTAATATTTAGAAGATTTTTTATTAAAAAGATTCATGTTGAAACGTATATATATTGATAATTTTCGATGCTTGGTGAATTTTGAGCTGGACGTTGACGCAATTAATCTATTTCTAGGTTCTAACGGAGCAGGAAAATCGACTGTTTTTGAAGTCTTGCAGAAAATCCAAGCATTTGTTAGCGGTGACAGTAAAGTAGATGAAATTTTCAAATCTACAGACTGTACCCGTTGGCAAACATCATCAATTCAACGTTTCGAGCTGGAGATTTTAGGCAATGGAGGCAGCTACAAATACGAATTGGGTATTGGTCACAATCAAGACAGATGCCGTGTTGAGTATGAGCGTCTTTGGTTCGATAACCAACCTTTACTGAAATTTGAGTTAGGCGAAGTTACACTCTATCGAGATGATCATGACCAAGGTCCCCAATATTCATTTGATTGGTCACGATCTATGCTGCCTTCATTAATGCCAAGAAGCTATAACACAAAATTAACTTGGTTTAGAGAACGGATAGCACGTTTTATTATCGTGCGAATCATTCCTAACTTGATGGCTGATGAGAGTAGCCAGGAAGAAATGCGTTTGACCAATAATATGGAAAATTTTATTTCTTGGTATCGCTATCTTTCTGAAGATCAAGGTAAAGTCGCTGAAATAGGGAATATTTTAAAAGATGTTCTGGATGGCTTCACAAACTTTAGATTTGAACGATTTAGTGAACAAACGTTGGTTCTAAAACTGCGGTTTTTAGGAGAGTCAGAAAGTACTAAGCCAATTGAATATCGATTAGGAGAACTGTCCGATGGACAAAAAATGTTAATTGCCTTGTACACCCTGATTCAGGGCACAAAATCTGAAGATTATACGTTGTGCATTGATGAACCAGAAAACTTCTTAGCACTGCCCGAAATTCAACCTTGGCTCATTCAGCTTTATGACCTCTGTAGTGAGGGGCAACTTCAAGCGTTACTGATTTCTCATCATCCTGAATTAATCAATTACCTGTTAGCTTCACCGATTGGCTATTGGTTTGAGCGTCAAAGTAATGCTCCAGTCCGAGTCAAACGAATTAGCAGTGAAATAGCTGATAATTCTGGACTACCCGTTTCCGAACTGATTGCACGGGGATGGTTGAATGAGTCAGCGTAGAGTTCAGATTGTTATCCTCTGTGAAGATCGACAGCAAGAAGTTTTTGCTCGTCATTTCCTAGAAAAGCGAGGTTTTACAGGTTTATTCCGACCTAAAATTTGCCCATCAGGTAGCCAATCTGGAGAACAGTATGTACGCACTCAGTATCCTGTAGAAGTTAAAGCATATCGCCAGAACAGAAACCGCGTATCGATTGGATTAGTTGTGTTGATTGATGCAGATACGGGGACGTTGCAAGAACGAATCAACCAGTTAGCTCAAGCCCTCAGCGAAGATTGCCAACAAAATCGTCAACCTGATGAAGCGATCGCTATTGTCATTCCTAAACGTAATATTGAAACTTGGATACACTACTTGCAGGGAGAAACTGTGGATGAGGAGACAGGGTATTCAAAATTTGAGAAGAATGAGGCGACTTGCAAACCCTATGTGGAGAACCTGGCAGAGCAATGCCGTTCTCAAAATTTACCAGAAGATGCACCAGCATCGCTTCAGACAGCTTGTGGAGAATTGCAACGTCTATTGCCACTTTTAAAGCAGCAATAAGTGCGATCGCACACCTTACCAGGCGCGATCGCTTATTGCTCACAGCAAACTCCGAGCTTTGAGTTGCAAGTATCGCTCAACCAGTTGCTCACTAATCTGATTGGCCGGTGCATCCAAAACCAAAACACCTTTTTGCTTCAACTGAGAGAACGCAACTTGGCGTTGAGTCAGTAAATCGAGAGCAACCGCACGAGCATAGGTACTATCTATCTTCTGAGTCGGAGTGTGCGCCATTCGATCAACTTGGGGATCGCGAAGTGTGACGCAAAACGGTAGGTAGCGAGGGGAGAGGCGGCCCAGTGCAGAAAGCAATTCAGCAGAGGCGGTAATATCAACGATGTCTGTAATCAAAACCACCAAGGCACGACGAGTTTGTTGATTCACTAACTTGGTAACAGCACCCACATAGTCGGGTTCGAGTAAGACGGGTTGAATGGGAGTAAGGCGTTCAATCAGCTTTGGCAACTGATGTTGTCCCCGTTCTGGTGGAATCCAAGTAATGACTTCCCGATCAAACACGCCAATTCCTACCCGATCGCCTCGATGCAACCCCGCTAATGCCAGGGATAGCGTCGCATTCAACCCCCAATCAAACCGCTTGAGTCCCTGCACTTGGGCCGTCATCAAACGTCCCCGGTCGAGTAAAATCATCAGAGTTTGCTCTCGTTCCGGTTCCAAGACTCGCACCAAGGGACGCGATCGCCTCGCTG
>CBKWLJ010000608.1:0-4629 GCA_966675205.1 uncultured bacterium | reverse complement strand
AAATTAATTTCAAGCCGTCTTACATTTATAAAATTACTTATTAATTTATTGGTTGCGTAAAGCTTGCTAAAACATCTAAATATATGCACTCCAAAATATCCGATATATTTTATTCGGATAAAAAAACTATCTATTAATATCAATTGTTCAAATCAATTTTATTTTTTTATGTTGCCAATAGCAGAAACTCCTCAAATCACAAATCCTTAAATTTTTAGATTTTGAGGAGTTTTTTGGATTCCTGTTCAGGTACAAGTCGATATGCAGCAGTTTACCACAGCAATATCAGTAAAGATTCATCATTAGCGACTTCGGGAAAAGTGTGGCAAAGGAAATTGATAAGAATTTTTAGTTTTAGGCTGATTCAATGAATTGGTATCTCCTTTTTTCATTGATGAAGCGCTACTAGACAGAGATGAAACACTCTCAGAGAAGCTAGCAGGAATAGTATTAGTTTGAGCCACCAAAAGAGCCATTGAATTCATTACGGCTTCTACAACAGAACTTCTTTCGTGGGGGTTCACTTTTATCACTGGAGGGCGATTCTTACTGCTCAAGAAACCCAATCTCATCATAATATCTTCAGTGTTGCAGGCTCCTATGCAATCAGTATGAGTAATACCAATCAACATCGGAATTTGTACTCGCTGATTCATAAACAAGAGAATTTGGCGAGCGTAGTGAAAGTCATGGGGACGATGAGCAGCTACTAACAAGATATAGCTGTGAGCTCTTTGAATCAAAAAATCCCACATAAAATTAAAGCGAGATTGACCAGGGGTACCATAAACCTGGATTTCCAAGGTAGAGCCAAAGACAAATCGACCATAATCAAAAGCAACAGTAGTTTTTGGCTTCAACTGAGCCGTTTGATCAGTGGCAGTACGGTCGGTATCAATGGTTTCAATATCACTAACTGTCCGAACAAATGTGGACTTGCCAGCTCCTGGCGTTCCTGCTACTACTAACCGCACGGTTTTCATGAAATTTCCCTTCGCTAACACGAATAGACTTTAAGAAAGACTAACTAACTCTAAATCAGAAGACTTGAGTAAAATGAAGCGCACTAAGACTGGAGTTTTAAATTCAGTAAATGGTGAAGGAGTAGCCTCCTACTTTATAGCTTGAGTCGGTAGGAGGCATGATGAAACAACGTGAAATGAACCTAGGACAAGACTGGTTTTAGTTCCGTGAGCGCACGTTTGATTTCTAGCATCAAAACCCCTTGTTTTGCTGCTTTCCCTGCTAGGACAAGAAAGACTGCATCTTCACCACAACTGGTTAAAATGCTAAAGCCTTCCTCTCCCTCTACATAGATCCGATCAATTTCACCTCTGACAAGTTCTTTACCAATGCGTTCGCCTAAAGAGAGCATCGCAGCAGACATAGCTGAAACTCGCTCATCATCCATACCACCCGGTAAGCTTGTAGCTAATGGTAAACCATCAGGAGTCACCATTGCTGCTCCTTGAACTTCCGCTGTTGTCGAAACAAAATTTCGGAGAATATGTCCTAGTTTTTCGATGTTGATAGACATTGTTATGTTCCTGCTTTATTTGAGTCATGCGATTCAAGTAATTTGCTGTTCTTGGCACTGGTGGATGAGACTTACATTGAACCTGCACCAGTTGCAATCAAACGCTTGAATAATCCCTCTGTCCAGCCTGTTTCTCTAAGTACAGCGGCCGAACTGACTTCTACATAGGCTTGCTCAATAAATGCCAGGTCAATCATGCAAATCCGACCCAAAGCATCTCTCAATTCTTCAGGTTTACCATCAAGCTTGAGTTGTTTGCCGACTTCATTAACTACAGTAGCCATTGCTGGGACAACGTGTTGAGGTCCAATTCCAATTTGTACATGTACAAGACCAATACGCCAACGACGATCGGCATAGGCATTGCCCCAATCATCCATGCCCGTAAACATTTCATGGAACCATTGAATAAAGGTTTCACGTAAGCGATGAGAGCGTCCTTCTTTGGCGTTTATCATGTTCTCCATTTCTGGATCGCGACCTAAGTAAGTATAGAAATGATCCGCCATTTGAGGAGCAATCTCTTTGCCCCAATCTGCATAAGATTTTAGAAGACTTTTGTTTTCTGCCGTAAAATCGACACGCTTTTCCATCGTATCCATGAAGGCACGAGCATCTAAAGTCATGAATATCTCCACTGAGTACAGGTGTTAAGAAGTGACCAAGCTTTTCATAGGGGAACTTACAAAAAGCATTCTTAATAGACTTATCAATTTCTGGAACTATAAGTCTATAAGTCTTTGCAGAAAAATAAATGTTCCATTGAAGCTAGAGTCTCTTTCTAAGTTCTAACAATTTAAATTTAAAACGTCAGCTTGTTTTTCTAAAAAAACCAAAACTTTACAATTTATGCAAATTGTTTTTTGGGGCAAATATAGGGTTTTGATTCCTCTCAATAGAAAATTAAATGTTTGAACTTTACTTTTAATTTAATCTTTAAAAAAAAGTTGTTTTTAGGTATGAAAATACTTGTATACAATTTTGCACTGATTAGTAATCAAATCAGGATATTTTTTCAGGAAATAATATTACTAGGACAAATATAAATTTTTGTATAAAAACCCTTATATTACTTCACTAAATGTTGCGAAAAAGCAAAAATATGTATTTTTGTAATGATTAACTTTTTATTAAGGGAATGAACAGCGCCACTGTAAAGGGAGATACCAAGGAGAGTCTGGATGGGTCTCAATGATTCGACCTTCGCTTAGAGTTAAAATCTCTTGTGATACGAAGTTGCAGTCAAACGTACTACACTTTCTTTCCCCCCGTCTCTCCGTCTCCGGAGTCTCCCCGTTTAGAAGATTTACTATCTTTGAACGCAACTCGGTATGAGTTCTGTTTTAGGAGATAACCCAGCTAATAGTCATTCATTTTTCCGAGGCATTCGCTCCTAGCCAAAGCTTTAAGCCTTGTTGTCTGCCACTTGAATGCACATTAGCTCAATACAGAGTGGATACAATACCCTGACGCTGTTTCAAGTTTAAAGTGTGAAGAGAGGTTACAAATTGGGCGGTTTTAATAATTCCGTGAGAATTGGTGATTAGGCAGATGATAAGCAGTCCTGTTCATTGACTGTATCGGCTGGCTGTATTCTCTTTTTAGAGGTTGAGTACTACTATTGCGTTCAACCATGAGAGTCATAGAAGCCATCAGTGCTTCTATGATGGAACCCCTCTCGTGTGGGTTAACGTGAATGACGGAGGGCTGATTTCTCTGATTCATGTAGCCCAGTTGCTTCATAATCTCATTGGTTGGACAGACTCCTGGGCAATCTGTATGGGTGAGACCAACAATCATCGGAATTTGCGATCGCTGGTTCATATACGAGATAATCTGACGAGCATAGTGTAAATCATTGGGTCTATGGGCTGCCACTAGCAGAATATAACTGTGGGCACTTTTAATTAAATAATCCCACATGAAGTTAAAGCGAGATTGACCTGGCGTGCCATAGATTTGTACCTCCATCGAAGAACCAAAGGTATATCGGCCATAGTCGAAGGCAACAGTAGTTTTTCTCTTTAGCAGAGATGTACTATCGGTAGCTGTGCGTTCTGTGTCTACGACGTCAGTTTCACTAATTGTCCGCACAAAAGTAGACTTACCCGCACCTGGAGTTCCGGCTACTACTAAACGCATAATTTTCATGAGATGAAAGCTCCGTAAAAATTTAGGGAAATGATGCAGTGAAAAATCCGTTGGGAATCAGAGGCAATGCCATTTTGAAGCAAGGTATAGCTCCGCTTATTTCATTAGTCGAAATATATTAGTCAAAGACTTCGGCTGTGCTGATACAAAGTTTCTCCTCCAAGAGAGTGAGTTAATCGGCATTCAAGTTGCAGGCTGAAAAGTTTGGGAAAAACCTTCTGCAAGTTAAATGCACATCAGCTTAATAGGGAGGGACAAAGGAAACTCTTGAAAACGAGGGAGACAAAGGGGAAAAAATTGCTAAGTCTGAACGCAACTGCGTATGAAGCTCTAATCTCAAAGTGCCCTGCTTTTGTATCTTTAGGGAGGACGACACACACCCCATCCTCTGCACAACGGTCAAACGACCAAAGCCTTCTTCTTTTCAACCCTAGATACGCTCATTTTTTTCGCACAAATGATTTGCCCTTGTAATTGTTATAGATAGTCTTGTCTTGCACAGGGCTGAAACCTTTTCCTTATCTTAGCGAGCAGCTAGGGAAGAACCTTACTATTGGGCTGTTGTTGCACCCTCAATATCTCGATTTTTTGAGAAAATTTTTGGAGAATATTTCTTTTGCTTTCAAGGTTGATAGCTCTTAGTCTATCGTTAGTTTAATCTTATTATAGCAATCGGTCTTAATGATAAATGATTAGATATTTTTAATAATTTACAGGTGGTTTTTAATATAGATGCAAAAAAAATGTCGATAAAATCCTCAAAAATAATGTTGATCATGATAAAAGCACTGAACTTTAGATTAAAGCTCTGAAAGTCTTGTCTGTTATTCTTTTTGGCGCTCTTGATTGAATATAAATAATCGAAACCTCGATTTATATTTATAGAGTTTGTATATCTATTTTGTGTAATATTTATTTTTTTAAATAAAGCTTTCTATTTA
>CBKWLJ010000607.1:0-4629 GCA_966675205.1 uncultured bacterium | reverse complement strand
CATACCTTGGGCATGGTCTATCCGTCTTCCATGCACAACCTGATGCTGCGTTACTGGTTGGCATCCGGAGGAATTGACCCCGATCAAGATGTCGCATTGACAGTAGTTCCCCCGCCCCAGATGGTTTCCAATTTGAAAGCCGGAAATATTGATGGATATTGTGTGGGTGAACCTTGGAACTCCCGCGCTGTCCATGAAGGACTCGGCTATGTCATTGCCACCGATTTAGATTTGTGGCCTGGACATCCAGAAAAGGTATTGGGCGTGCGTGAAGAGTGGGTGAATAAGTATCCCCAAACTCACATCGCATTAGTGAAGGCACTCCTAGAAGCCTGTGAATACTGCGATGACCCGCGCAACCGGGAAGAAATTTTGGGATTATTGGTACAGGAGCAATACGTCGGTTCAGCACCAGAGTATACCCGCCCTGGCTTCATTGACCCCTACAACTACGGCACTGGAGAACCCCCTCAAAAACTACCGCGCTTCAACCAGTTCTACGTCGATAAAACCAACTACCCAGACCAAATTGAGGGTTTATGGATACTGACTCAATTAGCCCGTTGGGGAATCATCCCATTCCCTAGAAACTGGGTCAACATTCTAGATCGGGTGCGGCGAATTGATCTATTCGGTGCAGCAGCACGGGATTTAGGCTTGCCTGATAGCGGACATGATCGCGGCCCAATCCAAATGTTTGACGGCAGTATCTTCGATCCCGACGATCCACTCGAATACCTCAACAGTCTGGAAATCAAACGTCCTATTCGTGTCGAAGAAGTAGACATCGACTCTTTCGTAACCCCAGCAGCTTAAAAGGGTTACAGGTTGGAAGGTTAGCAAGTTACAGGTTAGAAGTTCCAGTAAACCTTCAACCTTCAAACCTTCAAACCTTCAACCTTCAAACCTTCAACCTTTAAACCTTTAACCTTTTACCATCATGACTGGATACAACACTGACACCCTGCTCCATAGAATCTCCCATTCGCAAAAACAAAAGCCTAAAGGAGACCCTTTACTGGTCATTGAGGATGTTTCTAAGGTTTATCCCACGCCCGAAGGCCCCCATACGGTTCTTAGTGGAGTCAATCTTACTGTTCATGAGGGTGAGTTTATTTGCCTGATTGGTCACTCAGGTTGTGGTAAATCCACTCTGCTGAATATGGTGGCAGGTTTCTCGCGACCGACTTATGGTGAGGTACGGCTGAGGAACAAGCGTATCACTGAACCGGGTCCAGACCGGATGATGGTGTTCCAGAGCTATGCGTTGCTGCCGTGGATGAGTGCCTATGAAAACATTTACCTAGCAGTAGATGCAGTTTATACCGACAAGCCCCACTCCAAGAAGAAGGAGATGGTGTTGCAACTCCTAGAGATGGTGGGATTGACTGAAGCTGCTGATAAAAGACCGTCTCAGCTATCGGGCGGGATGAAGCAACGAGTTGCGATCGCACGCGCTTTAGCAATTCGTCCCGAAATTTTGATTTTAGACGAACCCTTTGGCGCTTTAGATGCCATTACCAAAGAAGAGTTACAAGAAGAGCTACTGAAAATTTGGACAGAGTACGGCGTCACCGTTCTGATGATTACGCATGATATCGATGAGGCACTCTTTTTAGCAGATCGTGTCGTGATGATGACCAATGGGCCGGCAGCACATATTGGTGAGGTGATGGAGATTCCCTTCCAACGTCCCAGAAATCGCGCTCGTCTGATGGAAAATCCGCAATACTACGAACTGCGTAACTACGCTCTGGACTTCTTGTATCGGCGCTATGCTCATGACGATGCAGCCGACTAGCACGGTTAGCGGGTAGTCGTTTGATATTGAAGCCATAAAGATATATAGCGGTTCTCAGTTGGATGAGATACACCTGCTCTGAGAAGACAAGAGCCAGGAGTAACAAGCCAAAAGATAGATAACTGTACTGCACTCATTTGAGAACTGCTATAGAGTCGCTTACTCGCGATCGCTTGTCTGCATTGCAGCGGAGGTTTATGCCTTCGCTGCTTTTAACTATGGATGTATAGCTCTGTGGGCGGCTGCCCTCTGCCTTCTGCCCTCTGCCCTTTGCCATAACTCAGTCTGAGAGTCGGATTGAAGCTTTTTTGATGCAAGAAGCGAATTACATCCATGTATTAAATTCATAAAAATCCACTTTTTGTAACAAAATATACGAGATGACTGATTAAAGGGTGTAATTCTTATAAAAGAAATAACAGGAAACCCCCTTGACTTTATTTAGGCAATCAACACTTGTGGTTGAAAAAATGTACGCACTAAAAGTTAACAGAATTCAGTTAAACGATTGGGAAATTGTTTAGCGCCAAGCTTCTCAAAAATCAACAATTCTATTGTTCATGCAGCAGTTCTTATATCTTCCGAAAGATAGAGAATTAAGTTTAATTATCATTGGCTAAATCTAGGCAGTTAGCTACTCCAAAAGATAGATTTAGTGAGTTCAATTCCTCCTTGGTAACAAAGTCTACAAAGTTAGGTTCTCCAGCTAATTAACCTGAAACGAAAGTATTATCAAGAATCAGCGTTGGGAAAGAATAACTTCAGCGAAGTATACAACAGCTCATCAACTGAAGTTTTAAGTAGACCTCAAATGAAGATTAACTGGCAAGAGCAAGCAGTTAGTAAGCAAGGTAAGGAAGTGAATTAGATAGCAGTTTTGTAGTAAGTCCGATGCGATTTAGTTCCAGTTGCTGTAAAGGAAGGTGACAGATGCTCCAAGAATTATGGTCATTTCGCGGTAGGTACCGCATCTTACACATGACGTGGTTTGCCTTCTTTCTGACGTTTGTAGTCTGGTTTAATTTAGCTCCTCTGGCTACAGCCGTACAGGCAGACCTTGGTTTAAGTGCAGCACAAATCAGAACTTTGGCTATCTGTAACGTTGCCTTAACGGTACCGGCTCGTATCATCATCGGTATGGTACTAGACCGATTTGGGCCAAGAATTACCTACTCGGTGCTACTCATCTATGCAGCCATTCCCTGTATTATCTTCTCCCTTGCTCAAAACTTTAGCCAGTTGGTGATTAGCCGCCTCGCTTTGAGTATCGTGGGTGCAGGATTTGTGATTGGCATCCGCATGGTTGCTGAATGGTTCCCTCCCAAGGAAATCGGTACAGCCGAAGGAATTTATGGGGGTTGGGGTAACTTTGGTTCAGCGGCTGCGGCCTTTACTTTGCCTACTATCGCGGCAGTGATAGCATTTGGGGCTGGCGGAGCGATCAACTGGCGACTAGCGATCGCACTAACTGGTATCATCGCTGCTATCTACGGCGTCATTTACTTCAATAGCGTTCAAGATACTCCTCCTGGCAAAGTCTATCAAAAGCCCAAGCGTCACGGTGGCTTAGAAGTCACTTCCAAGAGAGACTTCTGGTTTTTGATGCTGATGAATGTTCCCCTCGTTGGAATTCTCGCCGTACTCGCTTGGCGCTTGAGCAAAGCAGGTTTACTCGATGGAACAGGATTAGCGATTACCTATCTTGCACTTTTGGGTCTGTATGTATTCCAAGCGTACAAATGCTGGGATGTAAACAAAGACCTCATGACCGGCAAAAAGCGTTACCCAGCAGAAGACCGCTACAATTTCGCTCAAGTCGCTGTATTGGAACTCACCTATTTAGTTAACTTTGGTTCTGAACTAGCGGTGGTTTCCATGCTTCCAGCCTTCTTTGAAAACACCTTCGGATTGAGTAAACAGCTTGCAGGGATGATTGCTGCTAGCTATGCTTTCATGAACTTAGCCGCACGCCCAGGGGGTGGCTTAATTTCTGACCGTCTAGGTAGTCGCAAATGGACGATGACTGTACTGACGGGTTGCATGGGGATTGCCTACTTGATGATGAGTACTGTCACCGGCAAATGGTGGCTACCATTGGCAGTAATTCTCACCATGGGTTGCTCATTCTTTGTTCAAGCAGGTGAAGGTTCTACCTTTGCAATGGTGCCTCTGATTAAGCGGCGAGTAACCGGTCAGGTTGCGGGTAACGTCGGTGCTTATGGCAACGTAGGGGCTGTCGCTTATCTGACGATGTTTAGCTTGTTGCCTGAAGGTGATGTTGGAAATCGCATCTTCTTCCAAACCTTAGGTGTCACGGCGTTGATTGTTACCTTCCTGTGCTGGTTCTTCCTGAAAGAACCCAAAGATTCCTTTGCCGAACATCATGAGGGTGAAGTCTCAGATATGGCGGCACCAAATCTCTCGATTTTAGCCGATAAGCAAAGCTCTTAAAGCACGACTGAATTGTTACTCACAGGTATTGGGAAGCGATATTTAACACCCAATACCTTGTAATCAAAGAGAGGGAAGGGGAAAAGATACGTACATAAATCAATTTTCTTTTCCCTCATTCGATACAATCTACGCAAAACAGCTTAGTTGGCTCGTTTCATAAATTTTCTTAGAGAATATTGCAATGTGAAATTATTATCGGTTTGATGTAAACCTATCATTACATATAGTAAATAGTAACTAAATATACTAACTAAAAATTTAAATGCAATTAGTTTAAAATCAAGAATCTTCTGAATAAAAAAAATTTATTTATTTCAAAAACTAGACCAATCAATTAAAAAATATTTCTGTAGTAAAATATACTTAATTCTTAA
>CBKWLJ010000606.1:0-4632 GCA_966675205.1 uncultured bacterium | reverse complement strand
AATCAGCAGGAAATTCTACTTCAGGCAGTGGAGTTACCCATCAAAAAATGAGGGTTGCTCTATCCAGTCCATGTTCCCTCCCTTATGGAATCAAAAACCAATGGTGTTACAAAAGGCTCAATCTTCTACATCCCAGCTTCTTCCTTCCCACCCCTTGTCCATGCCTTCAGACTTGTCGATGCCCAAGCCTAACTCCTCTGATCCGGTAGTCAACCGCACGCGAGCCTTAGCTTGGCAAATTGCCCCTACCTTATTTATTAGTTTTAAATATGCCTGGACTGGGCTGCGCTATGCCTTTGTCACCCAACGCAACTTTCGCATTCACACCATTATTGGTACTTTCGCGATTAGTTTGGGTGTTTTTCTACAGCTAGCACCGATTGAAATTTCTGTCATTGCCCTTACCAGTGGTCTAGTACTAGCGATGGAGTTGTTAAATACGGCGATTGAATCAGTTGTTGACTTAACCGTAAAACAGTCTTACCATGAACTCGCTAAAATTGCTAAAGACTGTGCTGCCGGTGCGGTTCTCATCTCGGCAATAGCAGCCGTATTGGTCGCTGGAGTACTACTACTGCCGCCACTGTTGGCTCGAATTCAAGCGGTTTGGTTTTAGTCAAAACGCGATCGCAGTTTCAGGGGAAAGATAAGTAGTTGGTTCTCATGCGACACACCTTTTAGGAGTAGGTTGGCGTGATCGTTGTTATTGACAACTACGATAGTTTTACATATAACTTGGTACAGTACCTGGGAGAGCTAGGTGCAGAATTACCTGTAGCATCTGAGATACAGGTCTACCGCAATGACAAAATTAATTTAGAACAAATTAAACAGCTCAACCCCGATGGAGTGGTAATTTCTCCAGGGCCAGGGCGTCCTGAAGATGCAGGCATCTCCCTGGAGTTGATTCGCCACCTCGGTTCCACAATGCCCATTTTGGGGGTTTGCTTAGGTCATCAGAGCATCGGTCAGATCTTCGGAGGGAAAATCGTTTCAGCCCCCGTTTTGATGCACGGCAAAACTTCTGAAGTCCATCACACCAATATCGGTGTGTTTAGGGGATTAACGAGTCCCTTTACAGCGACTCGGTATCATAGTTTGGTCATTGACCGCGAAACCTGTCCTGACATCCTAGAAATTACCGCTTGGGTAGATGATGGCACGATTATGGGAGTCAGACACCGGAACTATCCCCATATTGAAGGCGTCCAATTTCATCCAGAGAGTATTTTGACGTCTTCTGGCAAACAGCTATTGCGAAACTTTTTAGAATCACTGCCAGCGTCACAAAAATTTTGAGTTGCTAGTTTTTTACTATTAGTCACCATTATCTGGTTAGATGTTCCAGTAATTGAGGAGAAATAGTAATCACTAACAACTTTCCTTCTCTGTGTCATCAACGGGTAATTAATTCGAGAACATATGAAACGGCGACAATTGCTGCACTACGCGGGTGCTGGTTCAATCGCGACGCTGGGAACGATTTTAGCTTCTGGATTTCACCCATCTTGGGCGCAAAACAACAATCAAGGGCTTTCAGTACAATGGCTTGGGCATAGCAGCTTTTTGTTTACTGGCGGTGGAATGCGAATTTTGGTTAATCCTTTTCGTACTATCGGTTGTACGGCTGGATATCGCTCACCCAAAGTAGCCGCAGATTTAGTCCTGATTAGCAGTCAGCTTCTAGATGAAGGAGATATCGAGGGGTTGCCAGGGAATCCTAAAATTCTCTATGAACCTGGTGTTTATCAGGTCGATAACATCAAATTAGAAGGAATTCGTATCGATCACGATCGCGTTGGCGGACGCCGCTTTGGTACCAATGTCGCTTGGCAATGGACTCAAGGAGGTATCAAAGTTCTTCATTTAGGCGGTGCTGCTGCCCCCTTAGAAATCGAACAAAAAATCCTCATGGGACGGCCCGATGTGGCGCTAGTACCAGTAGGTGGTGGTCCCAAAGCATACAATGCTCAAGAGGCCAAGCAGGCAATTAGTGAACTCAATCCCAAAGTAGTGATTCCAACTCAGTATCGTACCCAAGCCGCTGATGCGTCAGCTTGCGATATTGACCCATTAGACGAATTCTTGACCCTGATGGATGGAATGCCAGTAGATCGAGTGGGCAACAGTACCATCACCCTGCAGCCATCTAATTTGCCTAATAGCGGGTCAATGATTAAGGTGCTTAATTATAAGTTTTAGCTAAAACGCAGGCAGTCCCCCATCGACCGCATAGCGGCAGTGAAAAACAGGGGGTTGAATGCCCTCTGTTTTTCATAATTCATCATTCATAATTCATAATTTCTAAGGCGTTGGATTAGGATATCGGGCATAAACAGCATTAATTTCTGCCAAGATATCTTTATCTAGCTTCACTTCAATACTACTAAGATTCTCCTTAAGTTGTTCCATTGTTGTTGCTCCAATAATCGTACTGGTAACAAACCAACGCGATCGCACAAATGCTAGCGCCAACTGTGCTGGAGTCAGGTTGTGCTTGTGAGCAATGTCTACATAAGCGTTGACCGCCTCTGCAACGTTAGTCTTTTCATAACGCTGACCAAATCCCGGAAATAGAGAAATTCGGGTATTTGCTGCTGTCCCGTTGAGATGTTTACCCGTCAAAAGACCAAACCCCAAAGGACTGTAAGCTAATAGCCCTACATTGTTAAATCGGCAAGCTTCAGCTAGATTAATCTGAAACACACGGTTGAGCAAGTTAAACGCATTTTGAATCGATACCACTTTCGGCAATCCTAACTGCTTTGCCAAATGGCAAAACTCACACACTCCCCAAGGTGTTTCATTGCTCAAACCCAAGTAACGAATTTTCCCCGCTTTGATCAGGTCGGCAAATATCTCCAATTGTTCAGCGATAGGTACAGTCTCTCGCTCATGCCTTGGGTCGTAGTCAGGCGCACCAAATAAAGGCACGTAGCGGTCAGGCCAGTGAATTTGGTAGAGGTCGATATAGTCTGTTTGCAAGCGCTTGAGGCTGTCCTCCACGGCTTGCTCGACATTAGCGCGGTCAACCTGGCGTTTCTCTCCTCGAATCCAACTTAAGCGAGAGGTAGGGCCTGCTACTTTGGTCGCGATAATAAGTTTGTCTCGCTGCTGCTTAACCAACCACTCACCGATATACTCTTCAGTCTTTCCCTGAGTTTCGGCACGTCCTGGCACCGGATACATTTCAGCGGTATCGATGAAATTAATGCCTTGGGCAATAGCATAGTCGAGTTGCTGACTGGCATCCTCTACCGTGTTTTGATGCCCATAGGTCATCGTTCCCAGGCAGATTTCAGAGACTAACAAATCGCTATCGCTAAGTCTTTTATATTCCATTACCCTAATTACCGGACAATCTTACTGAAAAACATTATGGATGAAACTCGCCAACAGCACTGGAAAACCCTTGACCGCTTTCTGGAAATCCGTTCCCCTTGGTTTACGTTAATCGGTGAACATCTAGAAGATGATCTCCAGCAAGTTCATGATTATTGGCGGGTAGAAAAAACAGATTCGGTTGTCATATTGACGATTCACGACGGTAAGCTGCTACTTCCAATGCTGAATTATCGCCCTGGAGTGGGAAAAGCGACACTTGATTTTCCGGGTGGACGAGTAAATGCAGGGCAAACACCAGAAACAGCGGCACGGAAAATTTTAGAGAAGGAATTGGGCATAAAAGAGGATGCGATCGCAAATCTTACTTTTCTCAACCCTAGCGGCTGGCCTGTTAATAGCGCGTTTTCCAACCAAAAACTCTACGGTTTTATAGCAGAAATAGATTCTACAGTATGGATAAAGCCTGAACTTTTGGCGGCTACCTATCCCAATACATCAGAAGGCATTCGGAACTTACTTCAAGATTTAACTTGCCTTCAGTGTCGGGCTGTACTTTTAGAGTGGCAAAATCAATTGACTCAAGTTTAGTGACTGCATGGGACTCACCCTAAAGAGTTTTATTTGGAGGGAGGTTCGGGTCGTTTTGGTAAAGTGCGATCGCTTCGTGCACCGGGTAAAACCCGATCGCAAAAAAACAGCGTTCCCGATGCCACACACAAGGGAATCGTTAGAAGATTCAGCAAAGGAATACTCACCAATCCCAAACAAACCAAACTGAAACTAGCACTAGCAGGCAAACTTTTATACACTATCCCTAACTTCTCCCGAAAGTGCAGGCGTCGGCGTTCCAAAGGTGCATCCAAAAAATCAAGACAAACTAATGTAGCTGCGAGTACAATACCTCCGACAGAGGCGACCAACGTACCAATTCCCGGTGCAATAAAATTCAGCAGGAGCAAAATTATTCCCACTCCCACCGCTAGCACCAGTTTTTTCAATTCAAATAAAATTGCTCTGCCGATATCTCGAGCAATACCCACCTCTACTATATGCACTTGACCTGTACAGATCTTTTCTAATTGCTCTGAAAGTTGACCATACCACGGCGCACCCAGTAATACTCCAAATTGCACCAATAAAAAACCCGTAAACAGTAGTAATCCTACAACCAGCAGCAAGCCCAACAACCAGCCAACACCGATTATCAAATAATCTAAAACACCAAGCCAAGTTGGAAGGTTAGCAATCAGAGAGTCTACCCAACGAGTCAAATTGAGCATCACAGGG
>CBKWLJ010000605.1:0-4663 GCA_966675205.1 uncultured bacterium | reverse complement strand
CTGATTCAAAAACAAATTCCTGGCACATTTTCCGGCGTTGCTTTTAGTCGCGACCCCATTTCCCAACAAGGGGATGCAGTGGTGATTGAAGGGTTGCCGGGGAATGCTACCCATGTTGTCTCCGGTCGAGTCACACCCGAACAGTATCGAGTTTATCTACAGGACTCTCGGGAACAGGGGAACAGGGGAGCGGGGGAGCAGGAAAATTTACCCCTGATGCGATCGCAAATTGAAGGGAGTGGAGACTTACCTCCTGTGTTAATTGAGCAAGTGGCGACCATAGCACGAGAGTTGGAATCACGCTACCACGGCATTCCTCAGGATATTGAGTGGAGTTATGACGGTGAACAGTTGTGGATACTGCAAGCGCGACCCATTACTACCCTGCAACCCATCTGGACACGCAAGATTGCTGCTGAGGTAATTCCGGGATTTATCCGACCCCTCACTTGGTCAATCAATCGACCCTTAACTTGTGGGGTTTGGGGAGAAATTTTTACAGTAGTTTTAGGAGAACGAGCGCAGGGATTGGATTTCAATGAAACGGCAACGCTGCATTACTCCCGTGCCTACTTCAATGCCACCCTATTAGGTCAGATTTTTCGACGCATGGGTCTGCCACCGGAAAGTTTGGAGTTTCTGACAAGGGGAGCAAAGTTCTCCAAACCGCCCATAAGTTCTACCCTCGGGAACTTACCGGGGTTACTGCGCTTGCTGGGTCGGGAATGGCAATTAGATAAGGATTTTGAGGCTGATGAGCGAAATAGCTTTACTTCTACCTTGAGTCAGTTGAGACTTCAACCCGAATCTGAACTGTCCCCAACTCAACTTCTAGAGCGCATCGATTTGATTTTGGAGGTGCTCAAACGAGCGACTTACTACAGCATTCTTGCCCCTTTAAGTGCGTCGTTTAGACAGGCGGTGTTGCGAGTCAGGGATGAAGAACTCGATAACAGTCAGACGCCAGAAGTCGCGAGTTTGCGATCACTTGCTCGACTAGCAGAGGATGCGCGGCCCTTGTTACGGCAATCTTGGGATGGGGAAGACAGTGCGGCTTCCTTGTTTGCGGCATTAGCGGAAACTCCGGATGGTCGCAGCGTCTTGGAGCAGTTTAACCAGTTTCTAGAAGAATATGGCTACCTCAGTGAAGCTGCCACTGATATTGCCGTTCCCCGGTGGAAAGAAGACCCTCGACCCGTTCGGCAACTCTTTACCCAGTTTCTTTCCAATCCTCTACCTGCGTCTTTACCCCCTAAGTCACAGCGTTGGCAAGCTCAATTGGTGCAGGCTCGCCTGAATCTGAAAGGTCAAGTGACACAAGTCTACTCTCAACTGTTGGCTCATCTGCGCTGGTGCTTTGTAGCATTAGAAAAAAGTTGGTTACGCTCCAGTGTACTTTCTCAATCTGGGGATATTTTTTTCTTAGAACTTGAGGAAATCCGTCGCTTAGTTCCCGATGCTGACTCATCTTACAGAAACTATATTAGTGAAGTGTTAGAGATGAGGCGATCGCAACTGGAACAACATCGCCAACTCAGAACCGTTCCCTCCCTGTTCTACGGCAATGCACCACCTGCGCCTTTGCCAAGTGATTCTTCCCCATCTCAACAACGACTACAAGGGATTGGTGCGAGTTCAGGGCAAGTTGAAGGGTGGGTGAAGGTACTGCACAATTTGCAAGCGACATCTGATATTGATCGACAAACCATTCTTGTTGTACCGTACACAGACTCGGGTTGGGCACCGCTCTTGGCACGAGCAGGAGGTCTAATTGCGGAAGTGGGGGGGCGACTCTCTCACGGTGCGATTGTGGCGCGGGAATATGGCATCCCGGCAGTAATGGATGTTCACAATGTCACTCAATTGTTAAGAGATGGTCAACGGGTACGCCTAGACGGTCAGCAGGGAATAGTGGAAATCTTGTAAAGATACTTTACAATCTAGGGTATTGCCTAAGACTATTATCATTAGGTAGTTTTAGGTCTTGCTGAGTAAGCGAGCATCAAGCGTGGCTGAATTCATCAGAAAGTTAGACTCAAAAGATGCGATCGCTCCTGTGATCAGCAGATAAAGCGCTCTTATTGAGACCACCGTAAACAATCTAGCTGACGGGCTGGCGCTAGATGGCAAATGAGGAACATCTTGCTTTGCTCAGGCAAGGGGTAGAGGAGTGGAATGAGTGGAAAGCAAAACACCCTGAAATTAGACCTGATCTCAGCTTTGCCACGGGCAAAAGGATTACTATTAGGGGCGCAAAACTCAGTGGTGTAGACCTGAGCCGGACCAATCTTAGTCGAGCTGACCTCGGCAAAGCCGATTTGATTGGGGCAAACCTCAACGAGGCAAATCTCAACGAGGCATACATGAGTCAGGCAGAACTGATTGGTGCCGACCTCAGTAGTGCCGATCTCAGTGGTACTGACTTGATCAGTGCCAATCTCCTGGGAGCCAACCTGAGCAATGCTTACTTGAGCGGCGCTGATCTCACCAAAGCTAACTTGAGTGGGGTTGATTTGATTGGGGCAAAATTGATTGGAGCCAAACTCAGTGGTGCAAATCTGAGCGGTGCAAACCTGATTGGAGCTAATCTTTCTGGAGCATATCTGAAGGGAGCTTACCTGAAAGGAGCAAATTTGATTGGGACAAAACTAATCGGGGCTAACCTTTGTGGGGCAAACTTAAAACGAACCAAAGCGCTGGATGCTAACTTTTACAAAGCTCTGCTCACAGGTGTATGTTTGGAAGATTGGCAGACTAATAGTGCAACTAACTTGGATGGGGTCATTTGCGATTATGTTTACTTACAGGCTAACCAAAAGGAACGCCGCCCTCATCAAGGAAATTTTGCGCCGGGAGAGTTCACTAAGTTGTTTCAAAAAAGTTTAGATATTGTTGACTTAATTTTTTATAATGGTATTGATTGGCAAGCTTTTTTCGATTCGTTTCAAAAAATAAGGGAAACCAACAAAGATTTAGAGCTATTAATTCAGGCTATTGAAAATAAAAACGATGGTGCTTTAATTATTCGATTAAATGTGCCGTCAGAAGCAAATAAAGCTGAGATAGAAAATTGCCTTAAGCGAGAATATGATTATCATTTAAACGCCATTGATAAAATCTATCGTTATCAATTAAGAGCTACTTATGATCAGATTGCTATGTATCGTCAGCATAATGCTGATTTAGTAGAGATTGTCAAAGCAATGGCTAGCCGAGCGAATATTGAAGCGAAAGTGATCACAAAGCAAAGAGCCATAGCAGATACAGCGGCAAAAATTCAGAAATTACTTCAACAAATTGAACAAACATATCCTACCAATACTCCCCTAGAAAAGCAGATGGTAGTGACAGAAGTCATCAAACATATTGAGAGTAATCCAATACTGAAAGAACGAGTGGTAGGAGCTTTACAAGGTATTAGTCTTGATGCTCTTAGGCAGTTGATTGACCATCCTCTCGCTAATGTATTACTAGCTGCTTTGGAAGGGTATCAAGAGATGGAGCAAAATTCATAGACTAAGAACTAAGTGTTTCCTCACAAAATGTCGCTTTGAATCAGAGTATTCCAAGGCAGAAAAATATTTGGCGATGAGAAAGGGCAGCTAGACAACAAAGTGTGCTTATGCACAGCAATAAAAATAAGCGGGCGCTATTGAGAAGCGATCGCCTTCACCTTTACTTGAGTCCAGAGTCAGATCAGAGTAATATCAATGTTTGGGTTCAATGTCAATATGAAACGTTCCTTAGCTGCACTCTCATTAGTTGCGATCGCACTGTCCTTGGGTTCAGATGGATTAGCTGCCGTCTTTAGATCAAATAGAAGACTTTCCGGTTTCTCGCCAGATAGCCGTTACTATGTTTACCTGGAAAGTTTTCAAAATCCTGTAACAGAAGTACCAACGGCAAAAATCCAAATCATTGATGTAAAAACCAACTCCTGTGTGAGGAATGGTTGCCTCAAAACAGACTATGACTACTCCGCTTCCAATCTAACGACTAAAGCGGCTGGAGATGACTTACTCCAAAAAACATCACAACTTCGATACGACTTAGAGCTAACACTACTCAAAGTAGGAATAAGGCTGCCCATGATTGCTCGCGAACAAAATGAAGACGGTAGCCAGACGTATAAATTTATGATCAACGACCCAAAAAAGCCGTTAGAAATTCGTTTAGAACAAAAGTATATTCCTGCCGTTAAACCAGGAGGAAATTTTGGGACAGAGCGTGCTTCCATGCGGCTAGTCGCTAACTATAACTATCGTCAACTAACAGTTGGTGATTTAGAAAATTACCGCGAAGCCGTGCAGAAATATTCAATTCGAGAAGTGCGTTTATCTCCCAATCGACGCAATGTAGTGGTTCTGATTGATATGGCTCAGCCAACTTATGAAGGAGTGGTGCAGACAACTTTGGTGCAGAGTTTTCCGATGTTGGATGGTAAGTGACGATTTATACAGCTTTGAGTATATATTGCATGGCTGGAACTGATCAGGATGCCCATCCCACAAAATTTTTAACAATATAGCAGTCCTAATGGATGTCCATAGAGCAGAATTTAAGAATTGCTGTGGAGCAGGCATCTTGACTGCCTCTGAGTATGCGATTACACCAGTACTCACCAAATAATTCGTAATTATGAATTCGTAATTCGTAATTCAAA
>CBKWLJ010000604.1:0-4694 GCA_966675205.1 uncultured bacterium | reverse complement strand
TCCGGATGTAGTTAAATCCATAGTTGCCAGGGTCAGAATAAGGGTAGCGATCGCTCGTGGTGTAGGCATCGATCATCCAGTAAAGATAGCCTGGAGTTTGGAGCTTCTCTGCTTCACCTGCATCGGCAGCAATTAAGTAGGGTTCACGGTCATACTGAAGAAATGGTGCGATCGCCCGAACCCGTTGGTTAATGTTACGGCGGAACAGCAGTTTTGTCTGCGGGGTAAAGTCTCGTGTCAGGAGCATTTGCCAGTCTTTAAGATACTGGGCAAATAAGACCCGACGCCATAAGGGACCAACCGCAATGCCACCTGCCCCATCGTAGCTGTTATAAACGTTTTCATCCCCACTGGGATAGTCAAATTCCCTGACTCTGGTTGCCGTCATCACATAAGTATTAGCAAGTTCTCCGTAGTAAATGCGAGGCGCACCAATGGGAATACTGTCGCGGATGAGAGGACTCGATGTGGTTAATGCGCCCTCCACCCCTCCATCGGCACCTGTACCAATATCCTTCACGAAATAGGCTGGGAGTCCCCCTTCGGCAACGGTATTGACAGGACTGAGAGTAAAACCATAGCCGTGAGTGTAAATTAAGTGTTTATTCACCCAGGTTTGTGCCTGTTGAGGAACTCCTTGATAGTCTAATTCCCTTGCAGAAATCACCACTTGCTGTCGTTCCGTTGCGAACGAGTTCGTTGGAGAAAGCTTCGTTTGTTCAATTCGTTGCCCCTCGGCTTCCGTTGCGGGAACAAGGGGGGAAACACCCGTTGCCGCGACTCTCAGGGTATAACGGTCAATATCAGCATTGGTAAATCTGTAGTAGGGTCGAATTTGTTGTAACTGCCGATTGGTTTGCAGGATAGGGCGTGTATCCCACAGGCGAATATTGCGAATGGTCAGATCATTCTTTGCCAAAACGTCAAGCGTGAGTGCGCCTTCGGGATTAAAGGTTTCTACATTAATCGCCTCTAAATCAAAGGCCGCCCGAGTTAGAGCAATGGTGCGAGCAATATAGGGGCGTTCCCGTGCGATTTCGTTGGGTTCGACGCTGAAACGCTGCACGGCTAGAGGGACAACTCCACCAGCGATGCCCACGACGGCTAAGTACAAAGTTAAAATCCCTAGCAGGGCTTTACCACTTTTGAGGCGATTTTGCAAGCCCAAGAAAGTCTTCCCCAGCAAAAATAAAGCGATCGCAGCTGCAAGCAGGCTCAATCCTGTATTAATCGGCAATTGAACGGTGACATCGGTGTAGCTAGCACCGTAGGTGACGCCGCGCCGGGAATACAATAATTCATAGCGTGAGAGCCAATAATGAATCGCAATTGTGGCGGCAACAGCACTACTCAAGCCGTATACGTGGCGTAATTGGTACGGAGAAAAGCCCGGATATTTTCCCTGAGAGAGACTATCTCCTGAGAGTAAATAAATCAGCGTTACTGCCGCCAACGAGAATAAGCACAGTCCCCCTAACCAAAAGTTCAACAGTTGCCATACTGGAAACTTAAAGACATAGAAGCTGATATCGTGATCAAAGAGGGGATCGACTGCATTAAACGCAGTGGGAGAAAAATACTGGAGAATCCTACCCCATTGAGAGGACAGCACCAGTGCAAAGAATAAAGAAAGAATAGCTGCGATCGCGCTTAACCAGAACTGAGGGCTAGTGATCAGCGCGATCGCAATCACAACCAATACAGGGAACTGCCACAGTTGTACAGGCCACAACTGCCTGAGCGATTCCCAATCAAAAGCGTGTGGCAGTGGGGGCATCACCGAAGGAAGGCTCAAATCGGGACGCCAAAGCGAGACAGCAATTTTGCCGTAATGCAGCAGCATGACTCCCACCAGGGTAGACAGAACAATCACTACCGGAAAGAGCGATCGTAAACTCATAACCGTTCGGCGTTCATTCCGGTTTTGTTCCATCCGCTTTTGAGTCTCCATCCGTCCAGGTGGAGGCCGATACCCCAGGCGTACCCTGGCATCAAGCATCCCTATCTCTTTAGAGACAGCAACAGTTTGCCTTTGAACTTTGAGTTCTGGACTTTCTTGAGGATATTTGAATCGATGGGCTAAAAATAAGTTGCCCAAGCTAAACCCAGCCGATAGGCTGCACACCCCAATCCATACCCCTAGCTGAGTTTGTAAACGCCGCAGGAATGCTGGCAGGTAGCCCACGTCGGTGAACCAAAAAATTTCTGCTATCAGGTGAGACAGCAAATCCCAGGCTAGCCACAGCCCCAATAGCACGGTAACGAACCGAAAAATGGGGTTCCAACGCAGACGGCGTTTATCATTAGTCATGAGTCAAGCCCTTTGGACAGGGAAAAGGTTAACGGAAAAAGGGAAAAGGATGGAAGAAATTGCAACTCCTCGTCCTTACCCCCTGTAGGGAAAAGGTTAAAGGGATGGAGAAAACCTTTCTGTTTTCGCCCTTTGCCTTTCCCCTGAAGAAATGCAGTTTCGGTCAATTGAAGATTAGGCGCTTAGCTCTTGTAATCTCAACCTACCAAATTTCTATCCCTGTGAAGACGAATGACAAATGACTCATGACTTTTTAACCAAATTGCTCGCCACTATCTAAATTGAAAAGCATGTGTAACGATTGCATCGCTCGGCGGCGGCATTCAATATCCTGTTCTGCCCGTAACCGTACCATGGGGTCATGCAGGATTTTATTCACAATCCCTCGTGTTAAGGCTTCGATAATTTCTTGATGCTTTTCAGCAAATTCTGACCCCAAGCGGGATAAGGCTTTTTCTAACTCTTGTTCGCGAATGGTTTCTACTTTTTTCTGAAGACAGCTAATCGTCGTCACGGTATCGAGCGATCGCCACCACACTTCAAACGCCTCGACCTCTTCTTCCAAAAGCACTTCGGCTTCCATTGCCATCTTCCGGCGGCTTTCTTGGTTCTGTGCCACGACAGCTTTTAAGTCATCGACGTTGAATGCTTGTACATTTTCTAACTCGTTGACATCGGCTGCCACATTCCGAGGCACAGAGATATCAAACAGCATTAAAGGCCGATTGGGGTCTAATGTAGCTTCCAGTTTTGCCCGATCAAGGATAGGTTCAGTGGCAGAGGTACTGGTAAATACTAAATCCGACTCCGCAATTACCTGCATCATTTCTGAAAGGGGATGCACCTCTATCGGGGCGTCGGCAAACTGATTCACTAATTCTTCTGCTCGTGCTACAGAGCGATTTAAAATCGAGATATTTGTAGCACCTTTGGACAGTAGATGCTGCACTAGTAAGCGAGACATCTTCCCAGCACCAACAATCGCGACGCGGTAAGCTGCTAAATTTTGGACTTTCATTTGAGCTAATTCTACAGCCGCAGAACTGATGGAGACAGCCCCTGTGCCGATGCTGGTTTCAGTCCGGACTCGCTTACCTGCGGTAATAGCCTGTTTCAAAAGCCGATTAAGTAAGCGCCCCACCCCTTTGTACTGCTGACCGATTTTATGGGTATTTTTGACCTGCGCCAAAATTTGCCCTTCTCCCAGGACTAAGCTGTCTAGGCCGGCTGCCACTCGCATTAGGTGCATGACTGCATCTTGATGCAACAGAATAAACAAATGTTGCCGGAGTTGATGCAGGGGAATTTGACTGTTATCGGAGAGAAACTGGCTGATTTCTCGGATTCCCTGTTCGGTTTCCTTGGCAACGAAATAAATTTCCATGCGATTACAAGTGCTGAGTATCGCCACTTCTTCTACGTGAGGGCAGCTACACAGTGCTTGAGTTACGCTTTCCATTTTTGCTTCTGGAATGCTCAGTTTTTCCCTAATTTCAACCGACGCTGTCTTGTGGCTTAGACCTACGACTGCGATATTCATGTTCCTCCAATTATTTGTCGTCTTTTCGGTCAGGTTTTACGAGGTTTATCAATAAATGGATTTTAGACTAAATCAAAAAACGCTATGTTTAGCGTATTCTTGCAATTATTTTTCTGAAAAAAGCTCTACTTGTGATCACAGCGTAGGGAAAGGGGAAGAATTTTTTCTGTCCCTTTTCCCTTTAACTTTTTCCCTTTTTCCTATAGGGGAAAGCAGGTGAAGATACACGCTTTTAGGCTTGGGAGAGGCACAAATTAGCTTTAGCTAGCCTGTTTGTGAAAGGGTAAGCGATGCGATCGCATTAGCATCACATCGCTCTGGGCATATCCCAGAGGGACTTGAGAAGTTGCCTTCACCCATCCCTGATTCTTAGTCTAGCTGTTACTCCTACCTGAGTTGAATGGTTTTGGGGTCATCAAACATATGGACTGTGTCCACAAATCGAGCTGTCTTGGATTGGCTGGAAATGACTAAGCTTTGAGTCCTTGCACCACCGTGGAAGAAGCGGACGCCCTCCATGAGGGTGCCGGGAGTAATTCCACAAGCGGCAAAGAGGACTGTTTCCCCTGAAGCCAGTTCATTGGCGTTGTAGACCTTATCTGGGTCATTAATGCCCATGGATTGGAGACGCTCCAGGTTGCTTTCTTTGCTTTCGCCAATCAAGCCTGTTTTCACGATCGCTGGATCGTAGACCAGTTGACCTTGGAAGTGTCCACCCAAGCAGCGCATAGCGGCAGCCGAGATGACACCTTCTGGTGCAGCACCAATTCCCATTAGGGCATGAATGTTGGTTCCTGCAAAGCCACAGGAGATGGCAGCAGACACGTCTCCGTCGCTAATCAA
>CBKWLJ010000603.1:0-4697 GCA_966675205.1 uncultured bacterium | reverse complement strand
ATTTTCATCGCAAGGTTCGTGAACGCCAGTTCATGGGGGTCTCTTGCAAAAGTAAAAAGCGTTCAAAAATGATGACGATCAAGTTAAATATGATCCCTTTCCCCAAAGGGAACCCCACCTTCCCCTTACCCCGACTTGGAGCAAGAAGTCTAATAAAGTCATCAAGACTCCGGCTGCCCTCAGTTTTAGAGGGAATGAAGGAACAGGAGCGATCTTTGCAATACCTAGTAAGCCATTTACGCCTCATCTGACTATTATTTATTGTATAGACCTATACTGCTCAAAGAGTGCGATCGCTCCTTATTAATTTCTCTGGTCGCATCTTCTCAAACCAATTTTCAGGGTCGCTAATCTATTAACTTCCCTTGCTGAACTAGACATCTAGCCCCTCTGGAGAGGATAAGTCTATTGCTAGAGCAAAAACAGCCCTCTTTAGTTGCTGAACCCGGTTAAAGGACTGAGGGAGTTAATATCAATTGGTGCTTTGTCGTTGCTTGTGAGACTGTCTCGATGCAAAGTGATCAAAATCACATGGTTTTGTTGCATAAACAGCAGGACATTAATGAGTTAAAACTGCTAATCTTTGGACAATGATAGGTGTAAGGAGAATCTTGCTCTTGCTTGCGGTATGCTTCTCGAAAGAGATTGGCATAAACTGCAAAATGGCAACAGAAACCCTTGCTAGCCTAAGATGGTTAATATCCCCTATAGGGGGATGTTCCGGAAGTACACTCAGTTGCTTTGTGCAATTATCTTTTCGGAGCCAGTAGGAATATCTAAAGAAAAAACACTGCTTATCTGCGAGGGTATAAATTTTTCGTTGCTTTGCTATTTTTAACGTTTATGGCGAGTAAATGGCAATCTTACGCCCAAAAGCTCTTATTTATCCCACTAATACTTGCTAATACTACTCAATAGAGTTGGAGCGTATCTAGAATCCCTAATCTGCGCTCTGGCACAACAGAGTTAACCCGGTACACCTTATTAATGGACTGTCTTAAGAAGCCTGCAAGGAAAAGCTATGTCTAGAACGCACAACTTATTCACCATTCAGTTTTGGGGCGTCAGAGGAAGTATTGCCTGTCCAGGGCCGGAGACTGTCCGTTATGGAGGCAATACACCGTGCATCGAAATGCGAGTCGGCGGCAAGCGCCTGATTTTTGATGGCGGTACTGGTTTGCGAGTTTTGGGGCAGTCACTGCTGTCACAAATGCCAGTAGAAGCTTATATGTTTTTCACTCACTCTCACTGGGATCATATTCAGGGAGTTCCGTTCTTCGTTCCTGCCTTTATTCCGGGAAATTGTTTCCATATCTATGGCGTACCGACTCCTCATGGGGTAACGCTTGAAAAGCGACTAACCGATCAGATGCGTCACCCCAATTTTCCAGTTCCCTTGCAAGTGATGCAAGCCGATTTGAGGTTCAACGACCTGGAAATTGGACAAAAGATTGAGATTGGTGATATTACGATTGAAAATGCTTTATTAAACCATCCTGGTGAAGCGATCGGCTACAGAGTCAATTGGCGAGGCTATTCCGCTGCCTACATTACTGATACAGAACACTATGCAGAGGGTTTCGATCAAAATGTTCTCTGGCTGGCACGTAATGCTGATGTCATGATTTACGATGCTACATACACCGATGAGGAGTACCACTCCCAAGCCTCAAGTAAAGTCGGTTGGGGACATTCAACTTGGCAAGAAGCGGTCAAGGTTGCCAAAGCTGCCAACGTCAAAAAATTGATTATTTTTCATCATGACCCGCTACACAACGATGATTTCCTTGATCACGTCGGTGAACTGGCATCTCAGCAATTTCCCGAAACCTTTATGGCTCGTGAGGGTCAAACGATTCAGTTAGTAGAAGCTTCTCTAACCGAGCGGATCGCTGTTCAAGAGGAAAAGGTTAGCGTTTGAGAGCCGGGGCAAGCGATCGCGACATACCCAGCGTTAAATAAACACAGCTTTTAATAGCTGCATTTTGCATGATAGCCCACAACAACTTTCAAGATAAAGTTTGCCTGGAAACGGCTAGCCACCCATTCATTAATGTGTCAGAATGTAAAGCGTGTGGGTAACTTCCTCTTTAACTACTACTTTAACTCCAACCGCTATTGCCCTAGGGAATTTTGACGGCGTCCACCGAGGGCATCAGCAGGTCATTCGACCGATTTTACAAAATACTGAAGCTTCTCAATCTATTGCCGTAACGCCGCCGGGAGTAGATAATCAAGGTCGGATGGAGGCTTTGAGAGGTTCAGACCTAGAAAATGATCAGCGCCCCAGGTGTGGAAAGCGTATCTATGCCACAGTGGCAACGTTTAATCCTCATCCGCGTGAATTTTTTTCTGGCAAAAGCTGGAAATTGCTAACTCCGCACGCCGAAAAGATTCAGCAGTTGAGTTTGCTGGGTGTCGAACAACTGCTACTTCTCCCCTTTGACCAAGAACTCGCTTCATTGAGTCCACAGGATTTTGTCGAAAAGATTTTGGTACAGCAGTTGCAAGCAACTCATGTGAGTGTGGGGCAAGATTTTCACTTTGGATATCGACGCTCTGGAACGGCAACCGATTTGCAGGCCATAGCATCTTCCTATGGCATTGAGGTCTCGATTGTGTCATTACAAATGTGCCAAGGTGAGCGCATTAGTAGCTCACTCATTCGTCAAGCATTACAAGACGGCGATATTCGTCAAGCTAACCTGCGCCTAGGACGTCCGTATAGCCTGACAGGAGTCGTAGTCAAAGGGCAACAACTAGGCAGAACCATTAGTTTTCCCACTGCTAACCTCCAATTGCCTTCTGAAAAATTTTTGCCAAAACATGGCGTCTACTGTGTGAGAGTTCATAGTCCTTCTTTGCCCTCGCTAACGTCTTCCCTCGCTGCCGTTATGAATATCGGTCAACGGCCCACGGTCAGTGGCAACCATGTAACGGTTGAAGTTCATCTGTTAGATTGGTCTGGAGATCTATACGGTGAAACCTTGACAGTCAGTTTAGAGGAGTTTTTGCGACCCGAACAAAAATTCGCCTCTTTAGACGAGCTCAAGGCGCAAATTCAGAGAGATTGTGAAGCCGCCAGAGCTATTCTGGGACATGGGGCATAGAAATAGGAAATGGGGAGAATCTACCAGCCATGAGACAACGGGTTGAACTGCTGATAGAAAACTTAGGTCGTACCATTGTTGGCAAAACGGATACCATTCGTTTGGTTCTCGTGGCGCTAATTGCTGGGGGTCATGCTCTATTAGAAGATGTGCCAGGAGTTGGTAAAACCCTGCTGGCTAAATCCCTAGCTCGTTCCATAGATGGACGGTTTCAACGAATTCAATGCACTCCTGACCTTCTACCCACTGATATCACTGGTACTAATATTTGGAATCAGCGTACAGGTGAGTTTGAATTTCTCCCAGGCCCTGTGTTCGCGAATATTCTCCTCGCCGATGAAATTAATCGAGCAACTCCTCGCACCCAATCTGCCTTATTAGAGGTAATGGAGGAGCAACAGGTAACTGTTGATGGGGTTTCGCGTGCCGTTCCTAAGCCATTTTTTGTGATTGCGACCCAAAACCCGATTGAGTATCAGGGTACTTTCCCCTTGCCAGAGGCGCAAATGGACCGCTTCATGCTGTCTTTGAGCTTGGGCTATCCTAGTGAGGAAGAAGAACTGCAAATGCTGCAACGCCATCAGGAGGGCTTGAAATTTTCGGAGTTAAGCCCCTGTATCTCTACACAAGATATTTTGGAATTGCGAAATCTTTGCTATCAAGTTAAGGTAGAGCGGTCTTTACAAGAGTACATCCTCAACTTGGTTAGAGCGTCTCGTGCATCAGAAGAAGTGATGTTGGGGGTAAGTCCTCGCGGTGCCGTTGCCTTGCAGCGAACGGTTCAGGCTCTGGCTTTTCTTGAAGGACGAGACTATGCTATTCCTGATGATGTCAAATTCTTGGCACCTTATGTGCTTGCCCATCGTCTGATTCCAGCAGGTGGGCGTCGAGCAAAGCCAATTGTTGAGCAGTTGTTGCGATCGGTGCCGATTTCTTAGGATTGTCTTCTTGAGTATGTCAAAGCGGATGAGGTCAAAAATTCGGCGGCACAAACAAAATCGATCGCCTATCACTTTGTTGGCATTACTCTTTGTCTGGAGTATTAGTCTAGGATGGGGAATAGCCCTTACACTAGGGCAAGCAACGCCCTCCCTCGCGCTTGAAGGCACTGCGACAAAAGACTTTATTGCTCAAGCAACTTCCGAAGAGATAGGTACAGTAGACCCCATTAACCCAAATTACCAGCTAGGGAAAGAACTGTACTTAGATAACTGTGCTAGCTGTCATGTTCCTCTACCACCTGAAGTTTTACCAAGCGAAACTTGGCGTCGGCTGCTTCAAGAGCAACAACAACATTTTGGTGTTCAGTTAAAGCCAATGATTGGGCCTTCTCTCGTTCTGATGTGGAACTACATTCGGGCTTACTCCCGTCCAGAAAAAGAAGGTAAACCGCTCCCCTATCGGATTTCAGAATCGCCTTATTTCAAAGCCCTGCATCCGCGAGTCAAGTTCCCTCAAACAGTAAAGCCAGCTAGCTGCGTTACCTGTCACCCTGCTGCACCTGAATTTAACTATCGCCGTCTCACCCCAGAGTGGGAAAATTCTCCTTAGAGAGCATCCAAAAACAACGTCCCACTTTTCTTATAG
>CBKWLJ010000602.1:0-4728 GCA_966675205.1 uncultured bacterium | reverse complement strand
AAAATTTAGATGCCGAGCAAATTAAATTTATCTGTACTCAGGGTGGGCAGCATCCCCAGTGTCCGAATAATCAATAGAATTCTGGTTTCCTTCCTTAGAAGGGGAGGGTGAGGGAGGGGTTCTTCATATTTTTGCAAGAGGTCTAATAGACATAGGACGATAAACTGGCTCTTATCTCACGAGACTCACTTATGAATGCTCAATTATCCACCCCAGAAATTAATACCTATCGAGAGACCTTAAAAGATTATGACCCTGCACTAGAAGCACTCACAGTTCTGGAAGAACAAGACGGTGAGATAGAAGCCTCGTTTGAGCAGTTGTGGGTCAACAACATTGGCCCGTTGCCGCAAATGGCTGGAGATAAATCCCTCTGGCAGATAACCTTGAAACAGCTACGTCAAGAAATCTGTGGGGATGATAGCTTTCGCACGAAACTTCAGGAATATAGCAAAAATCCGGGAAGTGCGCCTTTGCTCACGGGGGTGATTGTTTCTTTGGTCGGCTTAGCCGCAGCGAATGGGCTTCCTCTTGACCCAGCCATTGCCACTATTGTTGTCCTCTATATTCTCAAAATCGGACTCAATATCTTTTGCGAATACACGGAACCGCCTGCTGAACCACCTGCTAATGATTCATCCTCGTGACGAGTACCGCACGAACGTGAAAGTTTTTTGGACAGATAGCCCTTATTTTTTGGGTTTTCATCCGCCAGAAGTGCGGAAATTTCCGGAGTTTGCGTTAGCGTAGCTTATCGAAGATATCGCTTAAATTGAAAGGTTTCCAGCAAAGACAACCCAGATTCCCGGCTTCTTGGTTGAAACCCTGATTGCCCTGAATGAGAGCCAGAAGTCGGGGATCTACCGGAGATCATTCTAATTTTCAGGATTATTGGGCAGTCGCTCTAAGGCTTCCCGTGCGATCGCAGCCCGATATTCATCTTTATACTCAACGTATATCTCCAAGGTTTTCTGTAAATTAGCCCTTGCCTCTGTGTAGTCTTCCTGTGCTTCTGCAAGCAGTCCTAATACTGCGTAGGTTTTAGCTTGGGCAAAGTGATCGCAAAATTCAATGAAGATTTCGAGCGCTTGATGAAAGTTGCGTCGTGCCTCTTCAAACTCACCTAATTTTGCAGTGACTATACCCAAGCCTTGGTAGGTACCAGCCTGAGAAAAGCGATCATTAAATTCTATAGAGATTTCCAGGGCTTGTTGAAAGTCACGCCGTGCTTGTGCAAATTGGCATAACTCTTGGGCAATTGTACCCAACTGGTGGTAGACGTTGGATTGGCTATAGCGATCACCAAATTCGATAAATATTGCCAGTGCTTGTCGATAGTTGCGTTTTGCTTGTTCAAATTCGCGTAGTTCTTGGGCAACCATCCCTAGTTGATGGTAGGTGCTGGCTTGGTTATAACGATCACTAAATTCTCTTTTGATTTCCAAAGCTAGTTGATAGTTGCGTTTTGCTTGTTCAAATTCGCGTAATTCTTGGGCAACATACCCTAACTGATGGTAGGTAGCAGCTTGGGAAAAGCGATCATTAAATTCAATATAGATTTCCAGAGCTAGTTGATAGTTGCTTCTTGCTTGTTCAAATTCATGTAATTCTTGGGCAACCATTCCTAGTTGATGATAGGTTGCAGCAATGGAAAGTTGCCTTTCTCTCTCTTCTATATCACTAAGTCTTTTGTAAAGCTGCAGTGCATTCTGATAAGACTGTTTGGCTAACTGATACTGCTTTGTTTCTAGGTAACAGGAAGCTAACCTATCAACTAACATTGTAATCTGAACACCTAGTTTTCCATCCCTTTCGGAATGGGAATATTTCTCTATGTTCTGACTGACCATTTGTGCCAGCTTTAATCTACTTTGCCTATCATTAGTCAGCTCAAAATATTTATCTAAGCAAAAGAAGATTCTGATGCTCTCATGACGCTCAAAGCAGATTTGCAAGGCGTTGTAGAGATTTTCATATTCCAGTCGGCAAAGGAGTTGACCAACTTGCCGTTCTTTATGGTTTTTGGAATCCATCAACCGCTGGTAGTAAACCGCCCCACCTTGATAGTGGTTTTTAAATCCCTCTCGCAAGGCATTGCAAGTGGTATCATCTAGAGTACTTAGCTTCACTTTCAAAAAGTAGGGAAAAACAGGTTGAATTCTCACCAGATGAGGAATCTTTTCATCAATTGGCGAAAGTAATCCCCAGTTAATTGCTTCTTGAATCGCCATATCAAACTTGTCAAAAGCATAATCCTTAAACGGCTCTAGCTTTTGCAGTTGCTTGATGTAACTTAGTATCGGCTCACGATTAATCAACCCACTAAAAGGAGCCAAACACAACAGCAACTTCTGCGCCTCTGTCGAGAGATTACTGTGAGAATATTCCACACATTTGAGAATACTTTCTGTCTTATCTCCACTCTCCCGGTTATTATCCAGATTCACATCTGCCGCCTGCAACTTCTCCAAAATTTCCTGCGGCGACTGCTGCCTCAAATTCGCCAGCACCACTTCCATCGCCAACGGATACCCCGCCAACAACTTCATCAGCCGTGCAAACTCCGCATCTTCCCGTATCTTAGGAATGCGATGCGCTGCCACATGACGTTCTAATATCTTCTCCGCCAATTCCGAACGCGATTGGGGGTCTAATCCTTGCAAGTGATAGATATTAGTTTTAAACGTCGTCGCTTGCAGCCACTCCTCCCCACTACGCGAACCCAACACTACCCGCGTCTTACCCCCCACCAACTGCCCTAAGAAATCCCGCAGTTCAGCTTGCTTCTTCTTAGACAGTGTATGTTGAATCGCCAGTCGCTGCCCCGTCACCGACTCCAAATTATCCAAAATCAGGATATAAGCTTCCGTCTTCAGCTTTGCCACCAACTTCTGCACCTGCGCCGCCGGATTCATCGCTTGAAATCGACTCATCTCAAAACGGTCATACACCCGCTTGCCAATCTCAAATAAAATCTGCTGTAGCGTCCAAGCCTTTTGGTCATAGCCGCAATAGAACACCTCTTCGGCAAAATGCGTCGTCTGCCACCATTCCCGCAGATAATTCAGCAGGGTAGTTTTCCCCGTTCCCCCCATCCCCTGCAACAGTAGAGTATTGTGCCGCAGCAGCCCCTTCTCAATCTTGAGAATCTCTAAATCCCGCCCCACAAATCCGTATTCTGGTTGAGTGAAGCGATACCGACTACCAAGGGAGGCAAAAAACTCCTCCTCTTCTTGGGGTGTAAACTCCCGCAAATTCAGATTCACCGACTGATTGCAGTAAACCACCGGCAGCAGCCAATCTTCCAAATCAATCGTCTGATTGAAATACGCTTTTCGTTCCTTGCGATTAAACAGTTCCCGCCTGCCTAAGCGCAGCGCCTCAGTAATCCCCTTGTTGTTAAACAGTTCGCGGTAGACTTTCTCCATCAACAGCGACGCCGCCGTCACCGTCACAGAATACCCCATCGCCACCACCATCTGCATCCCCGCCGCCATCAACCGACTGCCTAGACTGGTTTCCCTAACATCATCCTCTCTTGTGGGATGGGCATCTTGCCCGTCCCCTCCTCTGGAAAAGTGGGCATCCTCTCTTGTGAGGTGGGCATCTTGCCCGCCCCCTTCTGCCAATGGCAGGCGAGACGCCTGCCCCACAAGATTGCCTAATTGTTTCCCCGACTGACAAGCATTGAGCATACACACCGGAATCCCCTTCCCAGTGAGCAAATCCGCCAATTCCTGCGCCTCCACCGGATCAGCTTTTCCCTTCGTTTTCCCCTCCAAAAACAGAAACCCCTTCACCCCTGTAAACGGTTGCAAATCCTCTCGCCCATACCGTTGCTGATAGGTATACCGATTCGCCTTCGCCCCCGCCTGAAATTCCTGATACGTCATCAACGCCCCATGCGCGTCAAAGTGAATGAGGTGATAAAACCCCGACCCCTTCTCCTCCAAATGCCGTTCCAGTGCTTCATACGTCCCCGGACACAGCAACTCTACATTCACCCGCAACTGACACTGCTCAATCAGCTCAATCAACGGTCGAGAGATGGTACGATAGCCGACATCATTTTCTTCCTTCGGTCGCGCCACTACCACCAGCAAATTAATCACAGGCGAAGGCTGAACCAATGCCGACACCGGGACAGATTTAGTACTTTTCCGCAGCATCACACTGTCTACTGCAAAAGGTCGCGGTAATTCTGGGTCGCGCAACGCCTCCCAGTGCAAGGCTTGAAATGCCGGGGTTTGGCTTTCAATTTCTATCTGTACCTGGCCTAGCTTGCCCCGTAGTTGCCGATATTCACTGTAAGCATCAAAATTGCCCTTAAAGACTTGCTCGAATAACTTCTCCCCGTAAGTCTTGACGCTAGTGGCGGCTTGTTCTGCCTTCACCGTGTTCAGCATCGGATAGACCAGCCAATCTTCAAAATACCACTCCAGCCGTTCTTCTTCCTGACGAGTAAAAGGGTTAGTAATAGTAATGGGATAATTCACCCGCCCGTCAAAACTGAGAATCGCTGCAAATCCAGTGTCGGTTTTCTGCTGTTCGCGAATGGTAATGACTGGCATGAGATGATGCTTCTATCCGATTTACACAGTTATAGCTACAAATTGGCTCACCCTCCTTCCGGAGTAAGTCGGGTGGGTTTAACTCTTCTAAATCTTTAGCGAGCGCAGATTTCAGGCAAATCTGGTTTTGATTGTCAGCTTACAATAGACAAATAAA
>CBKWLJ010000601.1:0-4784 GCA_966675205.1 uncultured bacterium | reverse complement strand
AATTACGTAGCTTGCTTCTCGCGACAGCGAGTATTCATAATTACGAATTATTGTTAAATGCTTATAGCAGAAGTCAATTGTTGAGCTTGTCACAAAATAGCTACAGGTAGAGTGAGGGGAGCTTGTAGTAGCTTCTCTTGTTGTCGTTGCTTACCTGTTGGGGTGATATGGAAACGATTGAGCTGAAGTTTCTCTTGAAGCTATTGGGTTTTCCCAATTACCAGGCACCCTAATCCAGAATTTCACCGAATTCTAGAACGTCAGCTATAGAGCGGGAGAGAATTTGTCGCCAATTGTGCGATCGCAATTTAATTGCCTGTTCCTCTGATATCATTCAATTCCAAATTCTGAAGAGGAATTGAATGCAGGAATCCCGCAGTGTGCTGGTAGTCGGCTGTTTTTTGTCAGCGTGAAATAGAAATTGCTAGAGTAGCAAAGACAGGTGTTGAATAGTTGCAGCGAGTGCAACTACAAATTTCCGTAGATTCTCGGAGGTTATTTGTTTTAACTTGTCGTATCAATAACGACAGGTTGAGTTTTGGGAACTCCTGTGGCTTTTAAGTTGTCGTCGCGAATGAGGTGGGGATAGGTAAATGGAAACGACTGATGAGCTGAAGTTCGTGTTGAAGTTGTTGGGTTGTCCTAATTATCGGTCATCCCTTTCTGCTAGTGGCTTCAAAGCCTTTAAAGGGAAGGACAAACTTTGTCGAGATTTAGGGGAACGCGATTTGGTAGACTACTCCCGCGAAATTGCTACCGTCAAGATTTTACCTGCGGGTCGTGCCCTCCTCAAAATGAGTACAGAGCAACTGCCCATTACAGATAAAGAACTCAAGGTACTGGAGAAAATTGGTAAATCTTCGGCAAAAATCACACCCAGCAAGATCTCAGTGTCATCGGTGAAAGCCGTGGAGCGAGAGGGAATCTTAGAAAGACTTGCTGAGAGAGGGTTGATTGAAGCTGAAACCAAAATCAAAAAGACTAAAGCTGAGGTTTGGCTCACTCAACGAGGAATCGAGTATTTGCAGGATGAGTACGACCCCAAAGGCTCTGCAACCATCAGTCTAGATTTGCTGAACAATTACCTGCGCTTCTTGCGAAAATTTCTGCAAGTCAAGCCAGAACGAGTGTCTCCTCCACTACCTATTGATGGAGAGTCGCTCGTTGAACCGATAGGCGATCTTAGTGATGAAGAAATTTTACAAATTATCCAGAAATTAGATCGGGAACTCGGCACAGATAATTATTTGCCCATTTTTCATCTCCGGCAAAAGTTACAACCCGGCTTGTCAAGGGAAGACTTAGATCAGACACTATATCGGCTGCAAAGAAATGACAAAATCGAGCTGAGGGCACTTGTACACGCTCAAGACTACACCCATGAGCAAGTCAACGCCGGAATCAGTCAGCGTTCAGGAAGTCCACTATTTTTCATTAAAGTTACGGCGAACTAAAAATCACGCTTAGGACTATTCACACTCAAAACTTAGCAACGCCTCAAAGGTATCAACAGCATGGCATCCATCGATGAAATTATTCTGAGAAGTACCAATCCCTTTGATAACATTCGGTCTGTCAACTTTTGGCACGAGCAGCAACAGCCAGAACCCACGGTTGACTCTATCCATCAAGAAGCGATCGCCGCCATAGAAGCAACACTCGATCAAGTTGCCCAAGACCATAACACACGCACATTGATACTTGATGGTGATGCTGGTTCTGGCAAGACTTATTTGTTGGGTAGGCTCAAAAAGGCGTTCAACCATAAAGCCTTTTTTGCCTATATCCCTCCGTTTCCCCAAAGTGACCACATCTGGCGACACATTTTGCGCTATACCGTGGATAGTTTGGTCCAAGTGCCTGATGGACAAACAGATTCTCAGTTGTTGCTTTGGCTCAATAGCGTTTTATCAGCTTTGAGGCAACGAACTATAAAACAGAAAATCTTCAAGGATGATGTCTTCGACTTATTGAGAAGCGATCGCCAAAAGTTTATCAATCAACTCAAGAATATATATAAAAAAGCAGGTATCTACAACGCTGATAATTTTTTCGGGGTGCTGCATGACCTCACTGATCCAGAACTATATCCCCTAGCCTGCGAGTGGTTGCGCGGAGATAGCTTGAGTGAAGAATCTGTACAAACATTAAAGGTTAACAGATCTATTGATGACGAAGTACCTGCACGAGAGATTTTAGCTAACTTTAGTAGAATCGCGGGTGATACTCAACCTATTGTGCTGTGCTTCGATCAACTAAACAGCATTGATCGCCTTCCAGACGGCTCGATCAATCTGCAAACATTGTTTGATATCAATACTAAAATTCACGACGAGGACAACAACTTTCTGGTTATCATCAGTATTAATACAGATATCTGGAAACAGTATAAGACCAGAATTGACCAGAGCGACAAAACTCGTGTAGATCGGCAAGTCTCTCTAGGACTTATCAATTTAGAACAAGCTGAATCACTTTTAGCCTCTCGTCTTTCTTCTTTACATCATCAAGCAAGTCCTCAACCATCTTCTTGCATTTATCCTGTAACTAGCCAATACCTGGAAGATGAATTTCCCGGTGGAAAAACTAATCCTAGAAGTTCACTCATTCTAGGGCGAGATATATTTCAAGAGTACAAAGAATGGTTGTTTGCAGGTAGCAATTCACCATTTAGACCACCCAATCCGGCTAAGCCGAAGAAAAAGGAACATTCAGAACTTCTTGCATCTTTTAAATTAAAATGGCGTGAGGAATTCACGAAAATTCAGCATCGAATTGCGAAAATTCGTTATCTATCCTCACCGGAACTCATTCAGATGCTGCAAGAAGCTTTATCGGCTTTGCAAGTAGAAGAAATTAAAACTCCGCTTTTTACCGGAACAAAGTTTGCTGGTTATTCACTTGGTTATAAATTGTCCAGTAAATCTGGACAGTTAGGACTAGTCTGGACAGAAGATAGCAATATGACTACTTTCTTCCATGTAATGGAAGCTTGCGGAAAAGAAGTTAAAAAGAATTCCTCCTTAACTCTGTGCTTAATCCGTGCAGAAGGGGTGGGTAGCTCAAAGAATAAAGGTTACAAACGGTATACAGAAATTTTCACAGGTTCCCGCCATCATCACATCATACCCAATCTTACATCTGTTCATTACCTAGCTACATATCACAGTTTAGTTAAAGATGCTCGCGAGGGAGACTTGGTTATTGGAGGTAAAACCCTTGGCTTTAAGAATTTACAAATTCTTATCCGTGAATGTCAGATTTTGAATAATTGTCCACTATTAATAAATTTATGTATAGTTAATAAATCTGATGAAACTGATGTAGATCCTCCAGATACACGCGATGAAAAGAAACCTGGAAAATCAGCGAAAGTCATCAAGGTATTACAGATAGATAAGGAATTAATGGAAGCCAAAGATTTTTTATTAAATCTAATTAAAACCCAGCACATCATGGGAAAACAAGCTTTAATTCAAAATGTTCGCAATCAGTTTATTAAAGTCAGTGAACCTCAGATCGAAGGTTTGATTCAGCAACTCTGCCAGGAAAAACAAATTCAAATTCTTGACCCTAATGCCAAACCAGAAGCCCAATTAATTTGTTTGGTACCCAAAAGATAACTTGTTTTATAAATTAAGGTTGTTTGAGTGAATGCACTACCTGAAAGAAAACACGCAAATTAGAGATAGTATCGCCAAATTTTCCTCTGTAAAAACCCTCTGGCTAGATACAGAAGTTGCTGACTGGCAGACTCCCAACCCAAGAATATCTCTAATTCAGGTGTTGGCTGACCCTAACGATTTAACAGGTGATGCTGCTTACATTCTGGATGTCTTAGATAAACCTGATTTGGTAGCATACTTTGTGAACCAAATCATGGCTAATCCACAGATTGAAAAAGTCTTTCATAATGCAAGCTTCGATGTCAGATATTTAGGAGGTAAAGAGCAAGCTAAGAACGTAACCTGTACTTTTAAAATGGTCAACAAATTGACCAAAAAGCACCGCTCCGATCGCCTAAACGTATCGAACAAGCAACTCAAAACCCTAGCCGTAGAACTTTGCAACTTCTCTGAGGTGGATAAAGGGGAACAGCAAAGCGACTGGGGACAGCGACCTCTCACTGAAAAGCAGCTCAAGTATGCCAAGATGGATACCGTCTATCTGGCTCATGTACATCGCTGTTTATTAGAAAGAGTTCATCCTGATGCTGTGAGTAAGATTTTCAATAAAGGTAGCAACTCAAAACCGTCAACTCAGAAATCTGAACCCACCTCATTCAGCGTTACCAAAGTCCGAGTTGCCTTTGAGTGCCCGCGTTTATTTTATTTGGGACATCGCTTAGGTGGAAAGATGATGTTTTTCCCTCCTGGCAACCCCCCTAAAATTGGTACCCAATTTCATCAATTAGCTGACCATTTTGCGTTTATTGCCAAGCAGGAACCGAGGTTCCAGGCGTTGTTTGAGCCAGAAGCTGATCAACTCAATGTAGATGCGATCGCTCAACAGCTACAACAACTCTTCTATGAATTATCCTTTTTCCCCCACCTCCAAGCAACCGTCAAAACCGATCCAGGGAAAGCAACCGCACTTTATCAACTTTGGGAAGGATTAAAAGGACTCATCCGGCGTTGGGCTGAATTACTCGTGCGAAATCGGCGCTATTGCAGTGCATCTGATGTCATCAGCAAAACGTTAATTGCCCTCAAACCTACCGTTAAGCATCACTTCCAACTGCCCAATGGTACGCAGCAATTGGTACAGGGAAGATTTGATAGTGT
>CBKWLJ010000600.1:0-4808 GCA_966675205.1 uncultured bacterium | reverse complement strand
GGTTCTGGGCCTGTCATTTTGTGAATCATGAGAACAGTACCAGACTGGATAAATAGACCCATAACGCTGATTCGTAAGCGGACGTTTGGCTCCATCGGATTTATCCTTCCTTTAGCTCAAAATTAGCTCATCAGTCTCAGTTTTCCTTCGATCCCCGCAGAAGATAGCGATTAAACTGAGGTAATGCCCTATTGATTTTCCTTACATTTGTATTGTTTATTGTATTGACCTATTGGGGACTGTCTGAAATATGGTGACTCGGCGGATTTTAGAAGTATTACGAAGTGGCCAGCCTGATGAGTCGGTAACAATTAAAGGCTGGGTACGCACAAAACGGGAATTAAAGGGGTTTGCCTTTATGGAAGTCAACGATGGCTCATCTATGGCTAACCTGCAAGTTGTACTCAATTCTGACTTACCCGACTACGAAGCTCTCCTCAAGCAAGTCAATACTGGCGCTTCAGTGGAAGTGACGGGGGTGCTAGTGGAGTCTCCGGCAAAAGGACAACGGATTGAGTTGAAGGCTTCGTCTGTGAAGGTCTATGGTGAGGCTGATCCCGAAAAATACCCATTGCAAAAGAAACGACATTCCTTTGAGTTTTTGCGGGAAATCGGGCATTTGCGATCGCGTACCAATACCCTTGGCGCTGTCTTTCGGGTTCGTAACGCTTGTGCGACTGCAATTCACCAATTCTTTCAAGAACGGGATTTCTTGTGGGTTCACTCCCCGATTATCACAGCGAATGACTGTGAAGGGGCAGGTGAGTTGTTTACCGTCACTAGTTTGGACTTAAAGGATATTCCCAAGACTGATAATCAAGACATTGATTTTAGTCAGGACTTTTTTGGGCGTCGTGCCTACCTCACCGTCAGCGGACAGCTACAAGCTGAGGTGATGGCAATGGCATTTACAAATGTTTACACCTTTGGCCCTACGTTCCGGGCAGAAAATTCTAATACTTCCCGTCACCTAGCAGAATTCTGGATGGTGGAACCGGAAATGGCGTTCTGTGGACTAAAAGAAGATATGGACTTGGCGGAGCAGTTCCTCAAGTACATTTTCAAGTGGGTGATGGATAAATGCCCGGAGGACATGGAGTTTTTCAACCAACGGATTGATAATACAGTTCTCGCTACGGCTGAAAACATTATCAATAACCAATTTGAGCGGGTTACTTATACAGATGCGATCGCTCTTTTGGAAAAAGCTGACCGTAAGTTTGAGTTTCCCGTTGAGTGGGGATTGGATTTGCAGTCAGAGCACGAGCGGTATCTTGCAGAAGAATTGTTCAAAAAGCCGGTGATTGTCACCAATTACCCCGTTGGGATCAAGGCTTTCTATATGCGTTTAGACGATGACGAGAAAACCGTCGCAGCAATGGATGTTCTCGCTCCGAAGATTGGTGAGATTATTGGCGGTTCGCAACGGGAAGAACGCCTCGATGTTTTGGAGAGGCGGATTAAAAATCAGGGGATGAATCCAGAGGATTTATGGTGGTATCTGGATTTACGTCGCTACGGTACTGTACCTCATGCTGGGTTCGGTTTGGGATTTGAGCGGGTGGTGCAGTTTATGACGGGTATGGGAAATATCCGCGATGTGATTCCATTCCCTCGGACACCGTTGAGTGCGGAGTTTTAAGAGTAGGGGTAACAGTAACACATTGTCTTCGGTAGGGGCACGGCATGCCGTGCCCCTACAATTCTGTGGGTGAGGATTCTTGCTCGTTCCAAAGCCTATTCCAGCATTTTGTCCAGATGTTATACAGAAATGGGTGATACTCCGTGGTGTATTGCTGTTTGTGCTTGATGTAATCTTTTTCAATGGCAAACCACAGCGATCGCAGTTGTTGCCCAGTAGAGCAGTTTTGAATCTGGCAGGGAACAGCATTTTGCCATTGTCGCAGTTGGCGATAACTGAGGAATTGCTCACCCTTGTCGCTGCGATGGACAAAGAGAATGTATGTCCAGCATTCAACGCGCACTATTAGGTGTTTGGGAATTTTTAGGAGCTGTGCGATCGCATATACTGTAATGCGGAATTTCTGAGCAGGTTGGAGGCGGCGAAATAGACGGGTCATGATGACTTTACTCCGCAGTTAACCTTTCTCCCAGACCCTCTCCTGGACTCAGAGGAGAGTTTTGCTCCCCCATTTCTTTGTGAGGAAGGGGGGTTAGGTCTTGTGAGTCTAAGTCTTCTGGCGTAATGTCGAAAATGATGCTGTGGGAGGCGTTTGGTATCAATCGCCGGAGGATTTGTAGATGTCCTTCTGCGTCACTGCGGCTGCGAAAGCGTCCAACAATTTGAGTACGCATATTGGGCAAGGGGCGGATGATGCACCAGGGAAATAGCTGTTGTTTGTGGCTCATGAGACTTTTTGGGTTGTAGGTTGTTTGGCTAATGTGTTTTCGATGAGGGTTAAGAGGGTTTGGCGGTTGGGTTCGTCGTTATGGGGATGGAGTACCCAGGCGCTGATGGGGGCGGGTTGATAGGTTAGGAGATAGCTCTCGTTAGGTGTTACTGAAACTGTCCAGGCTGCTTGCTTGGGTTGTTTACGAATTGTGTAGCCGCGTTTTTTGAGTACTGCTCGGATGGCAGCAACATCTGTCGCGACGCGCAAGGCTTCGGTCGCTTTTGATTTCTTCATGGGTATTCAATTAAGGTGAGAAAGTAACTAGGGAAAGACCAGCCAGCTACGCTGTGTCTTGACGGAACCAGCTAAACCCACTGGTCTTTTATTCTGTTAACAACATGAACTTTAGCTCCGGTTATTTGTCCTTGTCAAGAGCTAAAGTTCATGAACTTTAGCTCCGCTATGATTGATTCAAACGAAGGGAAATCTCAATTAAGACTATTCAGAGAAGCTGCGGGATTTACCCGTGCTGAGCTTGGAAACCGTATTGGAGTTTCTGAGCGCCAAATCTACGACTGGGAAAATGGAGTCAAATTGCCACGAGTTGATCGGGCAGTTGCTTTGGCTCGCGAACTAGGAGTTTCAATTCAGACGGTCTGTAGTGCGTTAGGTATAGATGTAACTGGTGTTCCTGACGGCGATGGCGGCTAGAACATTTGATAGTGTGTATGAAAATGGCGGAAGAACGACAACAAGAGCAAGATTCACCACTGAAGAAGCGGAGAGAGGAACTAGGCTTAACGCAAAGAGACATTGCCCTAGCTCTGGGTAAAACCGATCAAACTATCAGTAATTGGGAGACAGGCATATATGGGCCAACGATGACTCCTCGCGAAGTCAAAGCACTTTGTCGGCTACTGAAGTGGACGTTAGAAGAAATGCCGGATGAGTTTGGAGTCCCGCGATCGCAACCCGACGATGACTAGGTAAGCAATGATCTCTGGGCTGTGCCTGAAATATAGTGCAGGTATGGACATAAACCTAAGCGTTAGGTTATTTTAAAGAAAGGCTACAAATAATGCTGGTCAGTCTTAGAGACCAGTAGCTAGCTTCGATAATTAGAAGCCTTACATAGACGAAAGTTTAAAATTTTCGTTTTTGTAAGAATCTTTCACTAGCAAATAAGGGCTAAAACTATGTACAATTACGCCCTTTCAGACTGCTCACTGCAATAGCTTAATAAGAAGAGGCACATATGCTTATTTTTGATAATCAAAAAATTTATGAAAGTACTAGAAGATTTAAAGAAAAATCTTTTCGTCTATATCTATACCAATGACCACATCCCCTGTCATGTTCATGTCTTTAAAGGCAGGAAAAATGACACCAATCAAAAAGAAGTCAAAATAAATATTGGCAGCGAAGAAGAACGTCCTTCTATAGTTGTTGCCAACCCTAATATGAAAAATAAAGATATAATAGATGCCCTTAAATTAGTAGCGGCTAATCAAGAAATGCTATTAAGAAAATGGGAAGAAATCCATGGCATTTAAGAACTGGGAGATTGAGCTAACAGAGGAGAATCTAAAGGAAGAGATTGCCAGAGCCAAGGCAGCTGGAGAAAAGGCTGATGCCACACAACCCCGCGCTGAATCTGTGCAATATGACAAATCTGATGACTTAATTGTCATCAGGTTAAAAAACGGTGCCATTTTCAGTTTTCCTCCAAGGCTGGCGCAAGGTTTAAAGGATGCTTCTCCAGAGCAACTTGCTGATATTTGGATACCTCCTTCTGGAAGCAGTGTCCACTGGGAAAGCTTAGATACTGATTTCAGTATTCCCGAACTTATAGCAGGTATATTTGGCACAAAATCCTGGATGGCTGAATTAGGCCGTAAGGGAGGGAAAGCAACTTCAAGTGCAAAATCAGCGGCGGCACGGAAAAATGGCAAAAAAGGAGGACGGCCGCGAAAAAATAATACTGTTGCTTCTAAAGAGGGATGAATCTTTTGTTAATTGCCTTTTATAGTTGCGGGCACAAATTTTTCAAAGCTCACTTTTGCCAACGAAAAAGCGATCGCACCTCATCTAAGCAACCACTAGTTAACTGTGCGATCGCTTCTTAGAATCCGTTGCCAATCGCTGAGTGTAGGTAGTTAAAGACATCCCAGCCAGACACTATCCCCAAGCTTGGTAGTAGCACCATATACAGAACTCATTTTTAGCTTTAGCAGACTCAAAAAAAGCAGCAGGAGAAATGTGAAAAAACTCAGCGAGTTTACGAATGTGGTTAGCTGTTAGTTGGTGCTGACTATTCAAGACAGCCAAGACAATAGACTCAGTTTTGAAAATAGGAACTAAGTTCTTCTGTCGCAAATCGAATTCAGTGAGCATAGCTTTAACCCACATTCCGCACCCTCAACTGTCACACAGACTGCATTGGCTGGTGGTAGT
>CBKWLJ010000599.1:0-4817 GCA_966675205.1 uncultured bacterium | reverse complement strand
GGCAAAAGGCAAAAGGGAAGAGGGTTTTAGGCTCTCAACATTTGTTTACATACCTACGTTTATTTGTACCTACCTACTTATCTTTGAACGCAACTCGGTATAAATCCGCTTCTAAGGAAAGGGATGTTTCTCCCCCAGCTTTTCCAGCTTCCGGGAGTTCCCCAGCTTTCTTAAAAAGGCGTATTAACCCGGATTTGGTATCACACAGCACTTAAAACAGATGCCTGTAACTTCTCTACCCAATGCGTGAGTCCATAAGTATTGAGACGATAGCTTAAGGGGTGAGCAATGAGCCTTGCTGTACTTTCAAAGAGCGTGTCAATCTCAACCAATCCATTCTCTTTTAAAGTCCGACCTGTCGAAACTAAATCGACAATCGCTTCCGACATCCCGGTAATCGGTCCCAACTCGACTGAACCATAAAGAGGGATAATTTCTACGGGCAAATCTAGGGCATTGAAATGCTCACGAGCACAGTGAACAAACTTAGAGGCCACACGACCGTGAGGTGGTAATTCCACAGAACGCCGATAAGGACTAGACGCCTTGACCGCTACTGACATTCGACACTTACCAAACCCTAAATCAGCAAGATTGGCAACTTGGGGCGCTTTTTCTAGCAAGACATCATAACCGACAATCCCCAACTGTGCCTGACCATATTCCACGTACACAGGTACATCCTGTGCTCTGACGAGCAAAGCTTTAGCTGTGCCACTGGGGTCTTGGATTTGAAGTTGGCGGCTTTTGGGGTCGAGAAAGGCGCTAAAGTCTAAGCCGACTGCTTGCAGCCGTTTAATACTATCGCCTAGAAGTGCACCTTTAGGTAATGCAACAGTTAGCATAAAACTCTCTGTAGGGGTAATGTCCCAGTCATCATACAGCAACGCAAGAATCAATAATTTTAATAGATCACTTTCTTACATTCACTTCCTATGACTCCCCTCACATTAGTAATTGGTAACAAAAATTATTCCTCTTGGTCACTGCGACCTTGGCTGGCGATGAAACAGGCGGGACTAGACTTTAGTGAGGTACGCATTCCCCTAGATACGCCAACAAGCTACCAAGAGATTCGGCGCTATTCTTCCTCTGGGAAAGTGCCCGTTTTGCTACATGGTGACTTAACCGTCTGGGAATCTCTAGCTATTTGCGAATATATTGCAGAGCAGTTTGACCCTCAGTTATGGCCTAAGGATACAGTCGCAAAAGCGATCGCTCGTTCAGTTTGTGCTGAGATGCATTGTGGTTTCCAAAGCTTGCGGGAAATGATGCCGATGGACTGCCGTGCTCGACTGTGTGTAGTAGGGATGAACCCTCGGCTGCAAGCAGATATTGATCGCATCCTAGCAATCTGGCGTAACTGTCGTCAAAAGTTCGGTTCTAATGGTGACTTCCTGTTCGGCCAGTTTACGATTGCTGATGCAATGTTTGCCCCAGTCGTGTCTCGGTTCATTACCTATGGTGTGCACTTAGATGCTGTAGCGCAAGCGTATGTGGAACTAATTTGGGCACTTCCAGCCATGCAGGAATGGGTAGAGGCCGCAAAAAATGAGGTAGAAAGTATCTATCACTTCAAGATTTAGCTCAATCAAAGTTACAAACTCTAAATTTTAAAACCAACCCCATGCGAATCCTGTTAGTTGATGATGAAGTTGAACTGGCTGACCCTTTGAGTCGATTACTAACCCGTGAGGGTTATGGTGTGGATGTGGCTTACGATGGGATGTCGGGAAGTGAATTGGCGAGCGAGGGGAATTATGACTTGCTCATTTTAGATTGGATGCTGCCCAAGCGATCGGGTTTAGAGATTTGTCAGCAGTTGCGCTCTCAAGGACAAACTACACCCGTTCTTTTCCTTACTGCTAAAGACACCCTAGATGACCGAGTAGAGGGATTAGATGCCGGTGCTGATGATTATCTTGTTAAACCCTTTGAATTGCGGGAATTGCTAGCGAGAGTCCGCGCTTTATTGCGGCGTTCGGCAACAACAGATAATAATATTAATCAGCGCCTGCGTCTTGCTAACTTAGAACTCGATTTAGATAATCAACTAGCTTATCGCAATCAACGCTTGATAGAACTTTCGGAAAAAGAAAGTCAATTACTAGAATTCTTCATGCGTCATGCCGGACAGTTATTAACACATGGACAAATTTATCAGCATTTATGGAAAGAGGAGGAACAACCGAGTAGTAATGTTGTTGCTGCTTTAATTCGCTTGTTACGCCGTAAAATTGAAGCTAAGGGGGAAACACCGCTTATTCACACGGTTTATGGGAAAGGGTATCGTTTTGGAGATAGTTAAAAATTATGAATTATGAATTATGAATTATGAATTGTTTAAGAGCTAGAGTTTGCTGCTGTTGAAGGGAAGTTTGATGGTAAAAGTTGTGCCAACACCTTCTTCACTTTCAAAATCAATCTTTCCTGCGTATAGTTCTACACATTTTTGAACAATAGATAATCCTAATCCTGTTCCTTGAATTGAACCCACATTACTCGCTCGATGGAAAGACTCAAAAAGCCTTTCTTGATTTTCTTTGGGAATCCCAATTCCTTGGTCTTTAATTTGTAAGGTAACTTGGTCGTCTTGACATATAAGTTTAAAATCAATCAAACCCCCCTTGGGAGAATACTTAATCGCATTGGAGAGCAAGTTAGTTAAAATTTGTCGCAAAACTCTTTCATCCCACTCTTGGTGAGGGCAAATTCCTTGATAAGTAAATTGAATAATATTGCCATGATTAGGATCTGACTGGAGTTCCTCCACAATTTCCCGACAAAACTCAGCTAAGTCTAGAGGGATGGGATTTAACTGCACTTTATCTAACTCTGCTTGACTGAGAAATAAAACATCACTTACTAAATGAGTCAGATGTTTGACTGCACTATGAATTCGCTGTAAATGCTTATGCTGTTTTTCTTCTGTTAATTTGTGGCGATATTTATCGAGAATTTCAGCCGAAGAACTGAGTGTGGTTAAAGGAGTGCGATACTCGTGAGAAATAGTGGCAATGATGCGAGACCTAAATTGATTGAGTTCTTTTTCTTGAGCCAATGCTTCTCGTAACTGGACTTCTAAGGTAAGCAGTTGTTCATTGGCTTCTTTTAACTCGGCTGTACGAGATTGGACACGGCTTTCTAGTTCTTGATTGAGAGTTTGTAAGGCAATTTGAGCATTAATGCGATCGCGAATTTCTTGTTGCAGGGTTTGATTTTGCTCTTTGAGTTGTACAGAGAGGTGGCGAATCGTCAATTGGTGCTTAACCCGCGCCACGACTTCTTCGATATGAAAGGGTTTAGGGATATAGTCCGCGCCACCAACCTCAAAGGCTGTGACTTTGTCTTTCGCATTCTGAAGCGCACTCAAGAAGATCACAGGAATATCACAGGTTCGCTGATTCGCTTTCAGCAAAGAGCAGATCTTATAGCCATCGATATCTGGCATTCTGATATCCAGTAAAATCAAATCCGGCGGATTTTCCCTTGCCTCCTCTAGCGCCAAGTACCCACTCATAACTTGACGAACGTTATACCCTTGCGCCGTGAGCAACGTAGTCAATAGTTCCAAGTTGTCCGGTTGATCGTCAACCACTAAGATGTCTGCCTGAGTGAACTGCGCTTGATTGCGATACATTGTAATGCCAGTGAGTAGAGCAAAAAATGAATGAAATTAGTGTTCCCAGCTAGCTCCTTAAAAGACTCTCGCTTTAATCCTGGTCGAATAAAAACTTAACAATCTTGCTTGGGGAAATTAGCTCTAGGAGAATTGCGATCGCTATTGAAAGAGTAAGGGTGAAGTGCTAATAATTGACTTTAAATTCTTCAAGGTCATCGGTGACACAGATTAATACTCCTACTCTCCCCATTCGGATTGGCATTGTTGGTACTGGGTTTGCGGCAAAGCGACGAGCTGAGGCATTTCAGGCGGATGAGCGATCGCGTTTGGTTGTTGTTAGTGGTCATACCCCTGAAAATACACAAGAGTTTGCCTCTACGCATAATATATTAGCGGTAGACGATTGGACGGATTTAGTGATGCATCCAGAGGTGGACTTAGTGGTGATTGGTACCATTAATCTCCATCATGGGATGGTTGCCCGTGCTGCCCTCAATGCAGGAAAGCACGTTATTGTTGAATATCCCCTTTCCCTCGACCCCAAAGAAGCTGAATCCTTAATTGCCCTGGCCCACACCAAGGGTAAGCTGTTGCATGTTGAACATATCGAACTCCTCGGCGGCTTGCATCAAGCGTTACGGCAATGGCTACCAGAAATTGGCAATCCATTTTATGGACGTTACGTCACTATTAACCCTCAACATCCCGCACCCAAACGTTGGACATACCACCCTCAACTGTTTGGCTTTCCCTTAAATGCAGCTCTTTCCCGAATTCAACGCTTTACTGACTTGTTTGGTAAAGTCACTTCTGTAAGCTGTCAATCGCGGTTTTGCTACGAGGCGGAATACTTTACTTCCTGTCTTTGTACTGCTCAATTGCGCTTTGCCAACGAACTCATTGCAGATGTGACTTATGGTAAAGGGGAAGGGTTTTGGCAGCCGTTACGGAATTTTGAGATCCATGGCGATCGAGGAACACTGTTGTTTGAAGGCGATCGCGGTATGCTAATTCGAGGAGAAGAACGGACTCCTATTGAAGTGGCTGGGCGTCGTGGGCTGTTTGCAAAAGATACCGGGATGGTATTAGATTCCTTGCTGGAAGGAACGCCTCTATATATATCCCCGATTGATAGTTGTTACGCTCTTCAGGTAGCAGAAGCGGCCCGTCAATCCGCAGAAACAGGGAGGACGAT
>CBKWLJ010000598.1:0-4820 GCA_966675205.1 uncultured bacterium | reverse complement strand
CCATGTCTGTCCCAGTTGTTGTACCAGACGGAGAAATCAAGCTGGGTTGGGCATCGAGGGGTTCTCGTGTTCAGTTAAAACCTGACCCGTCATCCTCCCAAATAACAAGCTATCGCTAAATATTTCGATTGTCTTGCATAGCTGGAGCGCTGCCCGTGTCTCCAGCTTTTCTTTTTTTCTCAAGCCCTACGGGCGGGAGTGGGGAGTCGGCAGTGGGGAGTCGGGCTTTTAATACTAGCCGGAGAAACCCCAGAGTTAGAGGCTGCTGAGGAAGGGAGTGAGGAGTCGATCAACTCTATCCCGATTCCCGATTCCCGATTCCCGATTCCCTTGTTTATCTAAAACTCATACAACCATGATTACTGTACTTGGTCAAATTAGAACTGACCTCGGTCGGTTCATTTGGTGGTGCCAGAAACACCGCCTCAAACACTCTATCGGTACGAGAATTGCTCACAACCGATTTGAGACATCATTCCAATACAAAACCAACTGCTGCCCTTTTACACCTGATAGCCGAGGTTACATCCACCATCGGATAACTGGGCATGATACCTGTCCTGAAGTAGAAGAACTAGGAAGAAGATTCCTACCGGGTTGGCATCAAGCCTCACTCTATTTATATAAAGCGCCATCAGAAAAGCATTCAGGAGGATATGAAACCTGGCATTGTTCTCATAGCATCTTTCGCTCTTGGCAAGTTGCAATCGTTAGTGAAGCTATCGAATTTCATATTGCTACTCACATGGGTAAAAGCCGTGCTTGGGAAGAACCAGAGAAATATCAATCCTTTGCGATCGCACCGGGAGCTGTTTTCAAGTTCAACTCCAAGATGGGGCATTGTATCAGTCCCGTGCAGAAAGACACACATCTTCTACTCTTTGGCAGGTATCAAGAAGGCTGGCAGAAGTGGCTTGTTGGCTCAAGTTTCCTAGAACAGGGAAGTTATCAACAAGCTATCGACTAGCAAGCTGACGCTAAATCGTTTGGCTACTTTTTACCGGGCTGGATGTTGCTCTCCAGCTCTTTTTTTGTACTCAAACGAACCATGCCAATCCTTCGATTTCGCTCACTTACAGTTTTTCCTGATGAATTCAAGGTTTTCTGCCCCTATTGCGATTGGGGCTGTCAGTACTGTGGATACGGTCAACTTAAACCCTTCCCCAAAGACGACCCATTCAATCTTATCCCTCCACCCAAGAACAATTTCCGATTCAAAGTTATGAGTTCAAAAGTTCTAATGGTTTTCTGGTTTGAAACTCCTGTGGGTTTCATTACAAGACCTATCACTCCAACCAAATACGAAGTGCTTTACACAGCAATGGTGCCTGAAATCCCAATCACCGATTAGTTGGTGCTTTATCCACTCAGTTTTACCCAAATCTTTCACATTCAACATCATGAATTATTCACAACCACCTCAACCCCCACGCCGTATTGAGCAAGTAAAAGATGAAGTTGTGGTTGACTTAGTTGCCACCACACAAATTTCTCCCATTGTCAATAGCTTGCAAGAATACCAGAATCGGTACGTGGCTCTGAAGGCATTTGTCAAAAGCCAGATGAAAACGGATGTAGATTTTGGAATTGTCCCAGGCACGAATAAGCCTACTTTGCTTAAACCAGGGGCAGAAAAGCTCTGTACCCTATTCTCTCTATCAGCCGACATTCCACTGGTAGCATCTGTTGAGGATTTCAGTGGCAAAGAACATAATGGTGAACCGCTGCTGTATTACCGATATAAATGCATCCTGACTTGGAAGGGTCAACTTATATCCACTTGCGAGGGTTCCTGTAATAGCTGGGAAACCAAATATCGCCATCGATGGGTTGAACGCAAAGATGTCCCAAGTCATCTAGATGTTGATTCTCTACCGACTCGTCCAGGTAGCATTAGCGAGTTTACTTTCGCTGTAAGAAAGGCTGAAACAACGGGCAAATATGGCAAACCGGCTTCATACTGGCAGATGTTTAATGATGCGATCGCAAATGGCTCTGCCCGGAAAGTAATGCGCTCTACTCGCAATGGTGAATCAGAAGCCTGGGAAATTGATTGTACAACGTATCGAGTTCCCAATGAGAATATCTTTGACCAAATCAACACGATTCAGAAGATGGCTCAGAAACGGGCTTTAGTTGGTGCTGTCTTAGTCGGGACAGGTGCATCTGAGTTCTTCACTCAGGATTTGGATGATATCGAAGCCTATTAAGAGTTAACTGCGATCGCTTTTGAGCAGGCATTGATCGCATTTAACACACAGGGTAACGGGTCTACTCCACTCGTTACCTTACCTGTCCTGATTGTTAAAGAAACCGAAGATATCAGCAATACCAGGCTTGCGCCAAACATTTTGATGTTTTTTGGTAAGGTTATGCCTGTTGATATTGTCAAACTGACAGTCATTGCACTCAAGCAAGTTAAATACGCTCCAAGCTACTGGAAGCTTTCGCAGAAAACTGAGGCAGCAGTCCTTCAGGAAGCTTGGATGCAATTAGGCAGCGAGGAGCAACAACGCATCAACAATCTGGTTGAAAAGGATATCCAGCCTTCTTTGCAGGAAGTCATTGAAATGATTTCTGAATGCGGAGAACCCGACCAAGTTGTTGGCATTGAGCAGGAGTTTGGTATTGAGATAGTTGACCAAGCTATCTCCCGAATGATTGCACGGTGCCAAAGCAAGGAGCAACTGACTGCTGTCAAAGAAAAGGTAGGTGAGGATTTAACAAAACAAGCCTGGAAACTGTTAACTCTAGGGGAACGTAACCACATCACTCAGATGTGCAAAGCCTCCGCACCAGAACCGAGGAGGCAACCTGTTGCCACTGCTTCACCCGCTCAACCTGCACCACCCGCTTCAGTCCCACCAGCACCTATTGCACCCACTCAGCAACCTGTCGGAGCTGCTTTACCCGTTCGGCAACAATCAGCTAATGGTTCAAACGGCTCTAATGGTTCTAATGGTTCTCAACCTCCTCTTTCTGAGGATGAAGAAGAGGAGGATGCTGAAAGCTATCTTGAAGCCCCGGTGGAAGATGGTGACAAAGAGGACGATGAGCAGCCTTCTGAGTCCTCTCCAATTCCAGCAGTTCAACCTCTTCAGCCTAAGAAGCGATTATTTGAACTCACAGGCGAGGTGGCAGCCTTAGAAGACCAGATTGATTGGGTCGAAGACGAAATTACTCCAGAGCTTCAGGAAGCCTTCGCTGAACTCTTATCTCAACGGGATAAGAGTTGGGAGGAATGGGTTGAGAAGCTGGATAACTGCTGCGCTCTAATCAAAAGCCGCTCTAGTTGGGCCCAAACTTACACCCAGATGGCTAAACACTTCCAGAAGCTTGCTGAGAAAGAGCAGCGGGTTGCAGACACGGTAACTCAGATGGTTAAAGATTCACTGGTAGCCGTCAATCGCCAGAAGGTGAGGACAACTCGCTTTCATCCGAGAATCTGCAAGAACGGTGGCAAGGCACCTGTTGTCCACGACGACACTCCACCAGAACAGCTTCCAGAGCGTTTCACTATCAAAGAGCGTAACAACTCTGAGATTCGTGCTGCCTTGGAAGCCGGTGAGGAACTCCGCTTTGCCCAACTGGGTGAACGTGGTACTCATCTGAGAATTTAGTCGGGAGTCGGGAGTCGGGAGTCGGGAGTCGGGGAAAGACTTCTTTCGATTCGGAGATTCCCTATTCTCTTTAACCGGACTCAAAGGAGTTCGGTTATTTTTTTAGATAGTACTGCTATTGGATACACGATTAATGAGCAGATGCGGCAGATGCGGCAGATGCGATCGCTACTAATAATATATTCAAGTTAAACGGCTTCTTAATTACGATTGTTCCCAATCCTTCTAGGAATTCGATAGTCTTTAAATCAACAGCAGCAGTGATAAAAATAAACTTTCCCAACTGCTTTAACTGCTCGAAAGTCAAAAACACTTCATCCCCAGTCATTCCATTCATTCGTAAATCGCACAGAATGATATCAGGATTCCAGCTTTTAATAATTGCCAAACCTTCTAAGCCGTTTTTAGCCAACTTGACCTCGTATCCCTCTATTTGAAGAAAGTCGGCAATATTTTTTCGAATAAATTCTTCGTCCTCAATGACTAAAACTTTAATCACTTTATTTTGGAGTTTAGAGAAAGTGACGCAAAAATTCTCTCTATCCTGAAGCGTGGAGATTGAGGATTTTAGAGAAAGGGATTTTAGATGGATTTCGTCCTGAAGGACGGGGCTTCAAAAAAAATCTTTTAATCCAAAATCCAAAATCTAAAATTCGCGGTCATAATAGAAAAATAGCCTGGAGTTTCCCCCAAGCCGCATCACTTTCATGAGGGATAAATTCTAGCACATCCCTCCTTATGGCAATCAAGACGAAGAAAAAGGCAAAGTTTAAAGAATTCCAGATTTTAGCGAATAGCCCAGTTCAAGTCGGAGTTTCTACCAATATTTCTCGATTGACTGTTTATGACTGTATGAATAGTCGCTGGACTGACAAAGTTATTACCTTCAGAAATACCTTGTTTACAGCGCTTCACTCCAAGTGTCGAGCTAACATTGGAGCCATCTCTAAAACCTGTAAAGACCCGAATAAGCTCAAAGATTTTGATGGGTTGGCATTGGATTTCTCCAGCGGAATGCGAACTCACGGTTATTTTGTGTTTACTTCCCAAAGCATTGGAGGTAAGTATTTTGGCGAAGCCAACAATATGGGACGTATCAACTATGGTTCTATGCTTATGACCGAGTGTCGAGTGCTTTATCGACTTAAATTGAGGATTTTAGTCCTTGAAGAATCGAGTGAGGAAGGGCAGAAATATGGA
>CBKWLJ010000597.1:0-4823 GCA_966675205.1 uncultured bacterium | reverse complement strand
ACATTGATCAAGATTGCCATCGCTACTCTTCTCATCTTGTCATATTGACTCGACTCATGGACTTGCGATCGCATCTGTTAAATTGAGCTACGACTAATCAAGTTGGGTGGGCATTGCCCACCGCAAACTTTGCCTACACCTTAAACTTTTCGGTAATTCGCTTCATTGCCTCCTCCACATTCTCCCGACTATTAAATGCCGAAATCCGGAAGTAGCCTTCACCCGCAGCACCAAACCCAGAACCAGGTGTTCCGACAACGTTACAAGTTTGCAGCAACTTATCAAAGAAATCCCAACTAGAAAGGCCATTGGGTGTTTGCACCCAAACGTAAGGCGCATTCACGCCACCATAAACAGCCAATCCAGCCTCTGTCAATTTCTCGCGAATAATTTTGGCGTTTTCCAGATAGAAGCTAATCAATTCCTTGATTTGCGCCTGTCCCGCTTCTGAGTAAACCGCCTCGGCACCGCGTTGCACAATATAGGACACCCCATTGAACTTGGTAGACTGACGGCGATTCCACAGCTTCCACAGTTCCACATCCGAACCATCAGCGGCTTTTGCAGTTAGGTTCTTGGGTACGACTGTCAGCGCACAGCGAGTACCGGTAAAGCCTGCATTCTTGGAGAACGAACGAAACTCGATCGCACAATCTCTTGCGCCTTCAATCTCGTAAATAGAATGGGGCAGCTCTGGATCAGTGATATAGGCTTCATAAGCCGCATCAAAGAAAATGATCGAGCCATTCGCCTTGGCATAATCCACCCACGCCTTCAAGTGTTCCTTCGTTGCAGTTGCTCCAGTGGGGTTATTCGGGAAGCACAGGTAAATCAAATCCACCTTCTGGGAAGGAATCTCAGCAGTGAAGTTGTTCTCGGCCGTGATGGGTAGATACACTAAGCCCTCAAACTCCCCCTTATCATTGGCAGAACCGGTATGTCCTGCCATCACATTGGTGTCTACATACACGGGATACACAGGGTCAGTGACAGCAATGGTATTGTTTTTACCAAAAATGTCTAGAATGTTTCCTGTATCGCACTTTGAGCCATCGGAGATGAAGATTTCACCCGCATCCACTTCGCACCCCCGTGCCTGGAAGTCGTGGGCAGCAATTTTCTCCCGCAACCAAAGGTAGCCTTGCTCTGGGCCATAGCCTCGAAACCCTTCTCGATGCCCCATGTCTTCAACCGCCTTAATCATCGCTGTGCGACAGGCTTCGGGTAAAGGTTCTGTGACATCACCAATGCCTAAGCGAATAATGTTGGCATCTGGATTTGCCTCAGCGAAGGCATTAACCCGTCGTGCAATTTCGGGAAACAGGTAGCCAGCCTTCAGCTTAAGGTAGTTATCGTTAATTGTTGCCATGTTGAATTGCCATGAACGCCGTAAAACAGCTTACTGCCAATTAAAGGGAACGGGGAACGGGCAACAGGGAACTCCTGAAGACTTGAGATTCTGCAAAACGGTCAGAATAGGAATCATAAGATATGTCTCATTCGCCTAGTTTTCACAGCAGAGGTATTCCAGATTGGCATACTCCGCCAGTACCTACCGACTCAGGCAGATTCTCAGCACAATCGCTGATTCTGAAAGGAAATGTAAATTTATGTATCATAATACGTAAATATTCAACAGTAGCCTGAGAACCCAGTAGAAGGGTGCATTTTCTCCCAGAGCAGGAAACCTTCTTTTCAAACAAGACTTAAGCAGCAAGCCACTGAAATTCAATCTCAAGGTAATTTGCATAAGCTACCGCTCCAGGGAGATAAGTAGCTATTGCGTGAGACATTGACCTAGTCTGCGTTCACCCGAAATCGGTTCCTTAAGCGCCCAAACAATTGAGTCGGGCAAGGAACCACTGCCCAGAGCGCTTGGCAACAGGTCATAGGAAGTGGGTAGGTTGTTCCCATGGCTAACTTCCCAATTCCTACTCTCTTCCCCCGTCTTTGAGTTTGGGGATGAGATGATACTTCGCTGATGTGGTGAATCGTAACGAACAGCGACTTTAGCAACTACCGCTACTTAAAGCTGAGTGCTTTACCACTTCACCTGGAGAGCGCTTTAAAGCGCATTCAATTTATTGATTTCTGAAGTAAACCTATGTTAAGTGAAGCCTCACCGACCAACAAATATCTTGACACTGACTCGATCAAGAACGGGTATTCAACTAGGGCAGAGTTATCCAGTACAGGGTGGTTCTCTTCAGAACTCATGGATTCCATCCAACCAGGACATTTTGCTTGGGCTAGGTCTAGTTCTATCAATCCCTCAGGTGTGATGGATTCTGAGTATAGACCGAATTCAGCACCTAACTCCAGAACGCTTAATGCTGCACTTAATGACACCCTACCCGCCAATAGCCAAATCCAGGGAATCAAGTGGAACGACCTCAATAGCAATGGAGTGCAGGATGCGGGAGAACCCGGTCTATCCGGATGGACGATTTACCTTGACGAGAACAGCAACGGGAACTTAGATGATGGTGAGAAATTTACTATCACCGATTCTGAAGGTAAATACAGTTTCACGGACTTAGCACCAGGCACTTATAGGGTTACCCAAATCAGTCAGTCCGGTTGGCAGCAAACTTCTCCGGGGGCAGTCACTAACGGCAGTTTTGAAACGGGTAACTTTAAAAATTGGTCTACATTAGGCAATACCAGTATTCATACTTCAACCTATGGTGCTACCCCAACTCAAGGAACTTATCAGGCGTTAATTACCAACGGTTCTGGTTCAATAGCTGATTCTGCTCTCGAAAGCTTCCTGGGTTTATCGACTGGAGCTTTGGATGGGATGGGGAATGGGAATGCGACTCAAGGTTCAGCTATCAAGCTACCTACAATGACCGTCGCTGCTGGAACCACGTTAACTTTTGATTGGAACTTCCTGACTAACGAGGCAACACCGAGCAACTTCTACAACGATTTCGCCTTCATCTCCATCAACGGTTTATCGGAACTAGCAGACACCAACATTCGCTTTAGTCTTTCTCCCACTGGGTTCAGTCAAGAAACGGGATACGCTCAGTTCTCCTACACCTTTACAACCGCAGGAACCTATACGATTGGGCTTGGGGTGGTTAATACGGGAGATACGACGATTGATTCTGCATTGTTAGTTGACAATGTTTCCCTCACACCCAATGGAGTTCATCTCGTTAATCTTGCCTCTGAGCAGACTGTCAATAACATTAATTTTGGTAGCAAAGCGATATCGGTACTGGCTGAACCCAACGATACCATTGGACTTGCGATCGCTACGGGTCTAAATTTGATTAGTCCTGGCTCGTTTAAGGACAGTGGTGCGATTGGTGACAATCCGAATGTAGCTCCAGGTTTGGATGTAGACTTCCTCCAAATTCAGCTCAACGCAGGAGACCAAGTTACCATCGACATCGACACAGCAGGGTTGAACTCTTCATTAGATTCCGTTGTGCGGCTGTTTGATGCTTCTGGCAATCAGATAGCCTTTAATGATAATGCTGCGGCTTCTGGCGAAACCTCTGCCTTAGATTCTTATCTCGAGTACACCGCTACTGTCTCCGGTACTTATTACATTGGGGTCAGCGGTTCGGGTAACTCCTCCTACGACCCATCGGTTCAGGGAAGTGGTTCCTTAGGCAGTACGGGGAATTACAACATCGAAGTTTCTTTAATCCCTGACTTTAATAGTAACTATGGATATGGTCTAGTTGATGCAGCAGCAGCAGTTGCTAATGCACTGGGGCAGAGCAGTCCCTTCTCTGACGTTGACAATCTCGAGGGGGATAATAATTGGGGATTGAACAGGGTCAATGCTCCAGAAGTCTGGGCTCAAGGGTACACCGGTCAAGGTGTAGTCGTGGCTGTGGTTGATACAGGCGTGGACTATAACCATCCTGATTTAGAAGCCAATATCTGGGTCAACAGTAATGAAATTGCTGGCAACGGGATTGATGATGACGGCAATGGTTTTGTAGATGATGTCCGAGGTTGGGATTTTGTCGATAATGACAACGACCCCATTGATGGGGATACTCATGGTACCCATGTAGCCGGCACAATTGCTGCTGAAAATAATGACTTTGGTGTTACTGGTGTTGCCTATAACGCCCAAATTATGCCAGTGAGGGTGATTGGAGGAGAAGAGCAAAGCTGGGAGCAGTATCATCAAGATCTGGCTCAGGGCATTCGTTATGCTGCCGATAACGGAGCTAATGTGATTAACCTCAGCTTGAGAACCTTGACCGATGTTAGTGCAGTTGAGGAGGCGATTGAGTACGCAGAAGGAAAAGGCAGTGTTGTGGTTATGGCAGCAGGAAATGATGGGGATTCACAGCCCTTGTATCCGGGTTATTATGCTACCAATTGGGGAATCGCTGTTGGGGCAGTTGATAATACTAACAAGATGGCATCTTTCTCGAATCGAGCGGGTACCGCGCCGCTAAATTATTTAGTCGCACCAGGGGTGAATGTTTACTCCACGACACCGAATGACACTTACAGTTACTTGAGTGGCACATCCATGGCCACTCCTCACTTAGCAGGTGTTGCGGCTCTCATCTTGAGCGCCAATTCTAACTTAACGGCTGCTGAAGTTGAAAACATCTTGATTGAAACAGCGAATTCCGAAGGAATTACGGTGTAAGCTGCTCTTGCTTAAAAAAGCAACTTGGTGTTCAGCTTGTTTCTTGGGGGATGAGAGGTATTATTCGCCCAAATTATGCTGCATTTGATGCACATCAGCTAAGTCAGAGTAATCTAAATAGGGAGGAGAGCATCCCTTTTTCCTCCCTATTTAATAAGAATTCTGATAGGGACAAAAGAGGACGATTAAT
>CBKWLJ010000596.1:0-4856 GCA_966675205.1 uncultured bacterium | reverse complement strand
CCTGCTTCCCAAATGCCAATGTAAAGACGATTGCCCTTTTGCCATTCAATCACGCCTTTAAGGGAATCGAGGGTGAAAAAGTACTGTCGAGATACTCTTTGCTGTACTTGTTGTAATCCTTGTTGAATTTCTGAATTAAGTTTGCAACCCAACATCCCATTCAGAGTCAGCACTACTAGTTGAGAATCAACTTGAGGAGTAAAAGCGGCTTCTGTTTGACGAATTCGTTCAGAGTTTTGATCAAATAGAAACCCTAAGCTGACTTGATCGGGAATTAACTCATATGATACAGCACGAGTATTGGGCCAGTAGCCGCGAGAACTTTTAGTCGGAACACCTAGCATCTGTAGAACATCTTTTTTTGAGATTCCTGGCTGAAAAGCTGGAACACCGATTCCACTAGGAAACTCTCGACATTGACGTTCAATCAAATCCCCCACAGATTCTTCAGAAGACTTCGGTGGAAATAAAACAGGATTGGAAAAAGCAATCTGTTGTTTTACTTCTAAAGGTGGCAATAAAGGAGAAGGGAGTGATGCCGGAGAAAGTCCGGCTATGAGATAGCTCGTGACGATGAAGAACCCCATGAAAATTCTCTCTCGAAGAATTTGTACTACAGTAGTGCCATCTGTGATCGGGGTGACTCAACCTGGAATAGAATGTCACTGAATTCAGCGTTTGTAATCAGCGATTCAGCGCTTCTAGCACTAAAATTCTAGCTACAGAATGATGTTATTTCAGTGCCATTCACTTTAAATACTTTGTTCGCGCTTCAAGTTTAGACAGACAGTTTCCCTTACGATTCGATAATGTTTATCTCATATAGACTCCTTGATGATTAACTACTGTATGACTGGACTAAAAATGACTAGTAAACTTGTTGTGCAAGAGGAAGATTTTTTCTTCTTATAGAGTTAATTGTTTAGGGCTATAATAAAGTTATAAGGCTTTCATGTTTTAAAAACCATAAGACTTTATTATACTTTCTGCAAGAGAAAGCAATAGAAGAATAGCTATTAACTAACTGTAAGAATTCCGAATTCCATTAGCATAGCGGAACGCAGTTCATTCGCAATTCAAAATTGGAGCGAAGCAACTATAGATAAATCATTTTTCGGGTCATTCCGCCATCAATGACAAAGTTAGCTCCTGTAATGAAACTAGCTTCAGCAGATGCTAGGTAGGCAACGAAAGAAGCAATATCTTCAGGTTTCCCCACTCTCCCAACCGGATGTTGTTGATGATCCAACTCAGTTAGGTGAGGTTGTTGTCGAATCGATTGCTTTTTCAACTCACTAACGTCTATCCAACCTGGACTAATGCAATTGACACGAATTTCTGGCCCTAAGCTAATCGCAAGAGCATGAGTCAATGCTAGAATTCCTCCTTTAGAGGCTGAATAAGCTTCTGTGTTCGGTTCTGACATTAACGCTCTGGTTGAAGCGATATTAATAATTGCACCTTGCTTTTCTCTGAGATAAGGGACAGAATACTTAGTACATAGAAACGCCCCAGTGAGATTGCTCGAAATAGTCTTATTCCAATTTTCTAAACTCAGTTCAGTGATTGGAGGATTTTCCGGTTCAGCTTTGGCTGCATTATTAACTAATAAGTCAATTTCCCCGAAGTGATTTATTGTTTCTTGAATTAAGTGTTTTACAGACTCTTCATTTGACACATCAGTCTGAATAAACCGGATAGCACCAATAGGCTGAAATTCTTCCTCTGTTTCTTTCCCAGCCTCTTGATCAATTTCTGCAATAACAACTTTTAGTTTTTCTTCCAGAAATCGTTGAGCGATCGCTTTCCCAATCCCTTGCCCGCCTCCCGTTACGATCGCCACTTTTCCTTGCAAGCTCATCAGTCCCCCAGTTAATTTTATGAATGAGCAGTACGCTGTTGTTTGAGGTAGGCAAAAACCGACTTATCTCCAATATCAGAAGGAATAGATTGCACTACTTTGCGTAAGGCAAACACCATAAATAAAGTAGCCCAGATTAGTAAGAAAATCGGTTCCCAATTGCTCGGCAAAATACCAGCAAGATGCCCTAGTAACAAAATTGGTACGAGGGGAGTGAGTACTTTAGTTTCAAGGCGATTGAAGCAAAATGCTTCCTTGAAATAAATTCCTGTCAATGCCGCAAACGTAAAACCAACTCCTAAGAGGGTTAGGGGATGATTATATACAAACAAGACTAAAGGCTCGCTACTAGAAAAAGCTAGCACCATTGAGGAAATGCCACCAATCGCCCAAAAGATTTGCAGGAGTCGGTGTAAAGGCACTAGATAAATATGAATTGTGACTAGGCTAACCCCTAGTGCTAACCAAAACAAAGCATAAAGAAAAGTCAGCGCGATCAGAACCGTTGGGGTACTACCCACAGATAACACCAATCCACTCCCGACAGCAAAGCTCAATGCCGCTACCAGCAAACTACTGCGGTAGACAATGACACCCGTGCGATCGCCTTCGTTGATCGTATATTCTCCAAATTGGCCCTGATAAACTTCTGGTTCCAACGGTTGTTGTAACCTCATATCCCATCCTCACGTCTAAATACTGAATCCTTGAAGGCACAGGTACTATAAAGCCTGAGCCTTGTCCAGGTTTTAACATCAACTGTGATGTTTCTTCAACTTTAACCTTTCATTCCCAGGCTCACCACTACTTCTACGGGTGATGTCCAATCCATCTGTAATGCTTGCTGAGCACTGCCGCCATTCACGGCAATTTCCACCCAACCGTGGCTGCCAATCAGGACAACAATTTCGCCAAGGGGGCGATCACTATAAGTTTGACTACTTGTAATGATGCGATCGCCAATCGTAACTGACCAAGTTTTTCCCTGAACCTCAGTCCCAGCAATGTTAGTCACTAAGTTGCCGAAGTGGTCAATATATTGAATGCAACCCCTAATCCCAGAAGTCGTGAGGGTAGGTTCGGGAAGCGATAACTGAACTAAAGTGTTGGGATCAATGCTTTCTCCCAATTGTGCGATCGCAACACCGCTAGCCAGATGAGCACCCACAGACGCAAAAATATCTCGGCCATGGAATGTAGTACTAGGAGTTGGCGTCCGCCAGTACTCCGGATTAGTCAGTTCAACCGCTTCTACTACTCGGTTTTGATTCAAAACCCCACTGAACAACCCATTATCAGGGCCAACGAAGAAACCTTCATCGAGTTGAAGCGCAATTCCTCGGCGATGACTCCCCACCCCTGGATCAACAACAGCGATATGCACTGTCCCCCCTGGGAAATAGGGGTAAGCATTCATCAGGTTAAACCTTGCAGCGGCAATATTTTGGGGCGGAATTTGATGGCTTAGATCTACAACAGTCAAGTCAGGGTTAATTTCAGCAATGATGCCTTTCATGACACCCACATACACATCCTTCAAGCCAAAGTCGGTTAAAAGAGTGATCAGTCGGTTTTTAGACATCTTCAGTCCTTCTCGGTAGCGTTTGATCTTCCTTGTGATGAACTCCAGTAGTTTTCAATTGAGTTAAATATACATCATCCGTAGGAGCAGTGCCTCTGTGCCTGCCTCCAAACCTGGTAGGGAGATTGCCCCTACCATTGATGAACCGGCGATCGAGAGTGAAGCGACTCTTTTTCCCTTTTATCTACCCGAAGGGTTTGACTATCAACTCACCAGTAGCTCGCAGAGTTCATTCAAACGCTGATCGTTCTCTGCAATAATTTCATCAGCAAGTTTCTCAAGGTTTTTAAGATTTTGTGGCTCTGCGTTATCCATATCATCCAAACCTTTGCCTGCATCTAGGAAAGATTGGAAGCGATAGTACTGAGGAGGTCTATTGTGAGCTTTCGGCAGCAGTTGTTCTAGTTGAACAGCGACGGATTCACTAGAACCGTCAAGCGTCATATTCAGCAATGGTTCTACCCATCCCACTAATCCCCAATTCGCAGCTCTTTCGTAATCATATCGGCGAGTCAGTGAGCCAGTACCCAACGATACTACTAGTATGTCTTCTAGCCTTAGTGGGTTAGGAGTTTTTTTAGAATCAATAATGGCTTCCATCAGTGCCAGTGAAGCTGGATTATTGGCAAAAATTCCACCATCGACCAAGGCATAAAAACCCTTACCTTGGGTTTCGTGATCTGCGGCAGCCTCAACCTTATACGGTTTAAAATAAGTCGGAGCCGCAGAAGTTGCCATGGCAGCTTGGTGCATGGTGAAGCCACTGGATATCTTTCGGTAATACCGATTAGTTCTTTCTTCTTTTTGGGTTCGACTTGTAAAGAAAACAGGAGTTCGTAGCTGAATATCGTAGCTAGTGACAAAAATTTCTGTGATGGCATCTTGGAGGCGAGTGTCACAAAAATATTCTTTTAAAACCTTATCTCTCCCATCTGAAGAATACTTGGGTCTACTAATATCGTCTAACCTCATTATTTTTTCAACGAATGGTTCATAAAATATTTCTTTTCCACGCTCTCGATAAATCTTAATCAGATCTTCTGCTGTATATCGAGGGGTTTTAGTATCTGGCTTGGGCATAGCCAGACCAGCCGCTAAGATTCCTCCAGTTGAGGTACCGGCTATTAAATTAAATAAGTTACAAATCCTTATTCCCTCTGGATTCCCCTTAAGCTTCCCCGTCCGCTTCTCAATTTCAGCTAAGATTTTAGCTGGAACAATTCCCCGAATTCCTCCACCATCAATTGATAATATTTTGAACTTAAAATTCATATTTTTTCCCTGACCCAGGCTTGTGTTTTTTTTTCATTTTGCAGTTTAGCTGTTTCCGATTTCGCTTGGGGATTTATTAAAAAATATGTCTTTAATTTTTGTTGCTCCAGAGTTAAGTTTTTGTTTCTAAACTCTATAGAA
>CBKWLJ010000595.1:0-4865 GCA_966675205.1 uncultured bacterium | reverse complement strand
AGGGCTACTCAATCGAGTCTGTTGAAGATTGCACCGAGTACTTTACTCTAAAAGTACGTCGTCCCCTAACATCTGCATGAGCGAAGTATCACCTGACTTCGATGAACAATTGCCCGATCTGTTACTCGGTACAGTGCTGGCGGTGCAGGCGAACTTCTACCAAGTGCGGTTAGAAACAAGGTGGCAGATTGGAAAGTTGAAAGTTGGATCGTTGGAAGATCAGGTTCAACCTTCAGCTCTTTTGTGTACCCGCCGGACACGGCTGAAAAAAATTGGTCAGCGAGTCATGGTCGGCGATCGCGTGGTGGTAGAAGAACCCGACTGGGAAGGGGGAAGAGGTGCGATCGCAGAAGTTCTCCCCCGCAAAACTCAGCTTGATCGTCCTCCCGTCGCCAATGCTGACCAAATTCTCCTTGTTTTTGCTTTAGCCGACCCTCCCCTAGACCCGTACCAATTTACTCGCTTCCTGGTTAAGGCAGAGTCTACGGGATTGGATGTTCGTTTGTGTTTAAATAAGAGCGATTTAGTCTCTGAAGAGGAGTTGGAGGAGTGGAGAAATCGCCTCCAAAATTGGGGTTATGACCCTGTATTTATTAGCGTCTACAAGTTTCAGGGCATACAGGAACTCAGCAACCAGCTCAAGGATAAAATTACAATTCTTGCTGGGCCTTCTGGCGTCGGCAAGTCCAGTCTCATCAACGAACTGATTCCTGATGTCAATCAACGAGTGGGGGAAGTCTCCGGTAAACTCAACCGAGGGCGTCACACCACCCGCCATGTGGAATTGTTTGAGCTACCTGGTGGTGGACTTTTGGCAGATACTCCGGGCTTCAATCAACCGGATATTGCTTGTACTCCAGAAGAGTTAATGCAGTATTTCCCAGAAGTACGGCAGAGGTTAGCAACGGGTAACTGCCAGTTTAGCAACTGCTGGCATCGAGATGAACCGAATTGTGTGGTGCGAGGTGACTGGGAACGATACGAGTATTATTTGGATTTGTTGGAAGAAGCGATCGCATACCAAACTCAAATCAACCAACAAGCTGATCCAGAGTCTACTCTCAAGGCGAAAACCAAAGGCAAAGGACAAACTCAGTACGAACCCAAGCTAGAAACTAAGAAATACCGTCGCCGTTCTCGTCGTACTCAACAGCAAGAACTTGAGGCACTGTATCAAGAAGCGGAAGAATTGTGATTATAGCGGTTCTCAGTGGGATGGAATACACCTAGTTTGGGAAGCCAGGAGTCTGGAGAGTCAGGAGTCAGAAGATAGATAAGTGTACTCCACTCATTTGAGAAGCGTTATATAAATGCATTGAGCAATCAAGAAAAATATGCGATCAAGAGTTTCTGATATCAATTTACCTGAGAATCATTCCCAAACTCATAACTAACCGCTAAATTAAGGTTATGAGAAAATCTAAAACTGTCAAATTCTGTGCTTGGTCATTGGGAATTTTTTTTCTGTGTACCACTCCTGCTTGCGCCCAAACCCTATCCACTTCTTCTCAGCAAGAACAACAGTTAACTCAACAACAGATATTGCAGGAACTGGTGAAGGCAGATGTGGTGTACTTAGGAGAAACCCATAATAGCCCTGAAGACCATAAAGCTCAACTGAAAATTCTGCAAGCACTCTATCAGCAGAATCAAAAGATTGCCCTTGCGATGGAGATGTTTCAGCGTCCCTTTCAAAATGTGCTCGATCAATACTTAACAGGGAAAATCACAGAAGTTCAATTAGTAGAGCAAAGCGAGTATGAAAAACGTTGGGGCTTTCCTTGGGAATACTATGCACCAATCCTCCGCTTTGCTAAAACTCATCAACTACCTGTCTTAGCCTCGAATACTCCTACAGAAGTAACCCGTAAAGTTGCTCGTAATGGATTAGAGAGCCTCACAGCCGCTGAGCGCAAGTATATTCCACCTTTTGCAGAAATTCGGACAGACAACACCGAATATCGCCAAATGATGCAAAGTCTCTATGCACAGCATCATCATGCAGGGCACGGCAACAGTATCAACTTCGAGCGATTTTTCACTGCCCAAGTCCTGTGGGATGAAACGATGGCCCAAACCATTGCTCAATTTTTGAAAGCTAACCCGGATTATCAAGTGGTAGTACTAGCAGGGAAAGGTCATATTGTTTACGGCTACGGCATTCCCAGTCGTGTTGCTCGACGCCTTAGCAATCCTAATCATCAGTTGGTACAGCGTTCAGTCTTGTTTAGTCGTCCTGAAGAAGAGGAATTTAGAGGAGAAAAAGCGATCGCTGATTACTTCTGGCAATAATAAAGGAGATTTATGACTCCTGAATTAAGTTAGAGTTTCCATGTCTTTTCTAGCTTAGAAGTATAGTTCTAAGAAAACTCATCTTTTCCCAAGCCCGAATCATAATTCTTTTCATAATTCATAATTTATAATTCATAATTTTTCTGTTGTAGCCAGTCTTGCAGGTATAGAAGTCCTCTCGTTCGCTCTTGTAGAAGACCAAGAACTACCCATACCCTCTTGTAACAAATAATTTACGAGCTTAAGCAGTTCTTGGGGATGGCAAGGCTTAGAAAGATAGGCATCGGCACCTTGCTTGATTCCCCAATAATGATCACAGTCTTCTTTCTTGTTAGAACAGATCACTACAGCTAGTTTCTGAGTTTTAGGCTCAGACTTGAGCCGCCTACAGACTTCGTAGCCATTCATCTTCGGCAGAAGGATGTCTAGAATGACCAAATCTGGGGAATAACGTTGCGCTAGTTCTAACGCTTCTACGCCATTATCAGCGAAAATAAAATTTAACCCAGTATTTTTGAGAATTTTAAAGACGATTAATTGCTGTGTTAAATCGTCATCTACTACTAGAATCGTACCCATAAATATTAGTTCGCCGCAGGTACGGCTCAGTGGAAAGAGTTTATTCGATTATAAAAGTTTTTTTGTATCGATAAACACTGATTGTTCATAAAAATTATGTATCTTTATTAAATCTCTCAAAAATAATAAATGAATAAAGTAGTACCTTCAATGCTGAAGGTACAAGTCAACACGTTATCTGAATTGGCTACGATTGTTGGATGATCAATAATTTTCCATGAGTTCCATGAAAGGTTGGAACACACTCACTAATTCAGGGCTACTGACAACGAGAGTTGGAAACGATCGCTTACCATAATCTTGCCCAACTTGAAGCGGAAAAATAGGTTGGCTATCCAACGGCACCCAAGCACCATTAGCCGCTTGTACAATCACCCAAGCTCCAGCTATATCCCAAATTTTGGGAGTCGCCTCCACGCCTCCTAATGCAGCACCACTGGCAATTGTCAAGAAATTGTAACTCGCAACTCCTAGCATCCGAATTTTGCAGGGGAAGGATTGCTGCATGACAGAAGTGCTGCGGGAGCATAGGTTGAAAAAGTGGTTGTTGCTAGGGGAATCAGGGCTGCTATTAATCGGACGTCCGTTGAGAAATGCTCCGTTTTCTATCTGTGTTATTCCCGATTCACCCTGCAAAAAACCATGAAAGGTTTGCCCGATTGGCGGAAAATGAACCAACCCAAACACGGGTGTTCCTTGATAAAGTAACCCCAGCGAAATTCCCCAAATTGGAATTCCCCGTGCAAAGTTCGTAGTGCCATCAAGAGGATCGATAATCCAGCACCATTCGGTATCGGGAAATACGTGTTCCGCTTCTTCACTCAAAACTCCATGACTAGGAAATTGACTGGCTATTGCTTCCCGAATGGTTTTATCGGCCCAATGATCGGATTGCGTCACCAAAGAACCATCCGCCTTTGATGACGCTTCTGCCTGCCCAAAATCCTGCAAAAGCTGGTCGCCAACTGTAGCAGTTGTGGTTTTCGCAAAATCGAGTACAGACGCCCAAAAATCATTCATTAGTCTAAGTCACCTTCCATTACAGCAGCGATCGCTGCTTTTGCATTATCCCGGAATTCCTGGACATTGACTCGATTCAAAAACCAAATGGCGAGAAGCATTCCCAGCGCTTGCAATCCGAACACTAAACCATAAGATAAGACAGGTGAACCAAACAGAGATTTCCCCACGCTGAGAACCACACCACCACTAGCCACTGCCGTGCCGCGTGCCAGCGCTTGAGCCAATCCCCAGGCACCTACAAATGTACCTGCTGTTTCTGCTGCTGTTAAATCCAACATCAAGCTGAGGGCTCCCGTTGTCACAATACCCGTAGCTAAACCAAATACGATCAGCGCACCTTTAAGCAAGCTCTCATTTCCAGTAAATCCTGCCAAAATAATCCAGGTAAAGCAGACAGCAACAGCAATACAGCCCACTTTTGTAGTTTTGCGCTTACCCAAACGGGGAATCATCAAAAAGCCAGTAGCACTCAAGCTGATTAACAACCCGATTGCCCAATAAGTATTGAGGAGGGAGGTTTCTGGAATTGACATCTGAAACACTTCACCACCATAAGGCTCTAAAACCGCCTCCTGTAGGAACAAGCTGAGAGTCATTACCACCAAAAAGGTGAAAAATAAGCCGGTTTGCCGACTAGCTGTCAAGATTTTCAAGGCGATTCCCAACGTAATTTTGTCTTCTCGATCCACTAGGGTTGAACGAGAGGAGTAGCGGGAATACTTCTTTTCCACCCCTAACGTGGCAATAAACGCTAGTGCCAAGACGATGAGCGGAACGACGACAAATAGTCCATTGATAGAAGAGCGGACAAGTTCAATAGAGCTGTCAATGTTATCTAAAGGCTTCAACAAGACTTTACTGCTAATTCCCCCGATCGCCAATCCCACAGTCATCATTGACCAAACAATTCCAATAAGTTGACCTCGATTGTCCTCATCAGAAATATCGACCAACAACGCAAAGAAGGGAGT
>CBKWLJ010000594.1:0-4891 GCA_966675205.1 uncultured bacterium | reverse complement strand
ACCCTATCCAATAAGCCGGGAAGAGCTGAGCTAAAAACACTACACCTTTGGGATAAGGCACTGAGCATCCTAACGCTAAAATCACCCATGTTTGCACCTGCATGGGAAATTGCGATCGCAGAAGCGAACAAGGAGATAGAAGACGCTGAATCAGGAATGAAAGCCCTTGTTCGCAAGGTTTTTCCCATGCTGCCTCAAGATTACACTCAGGCTCACTCCGATGAGTAGATGAAGTAGCTTGATCTATCTAGCAAGATGAAAAAAAATTTCTTGTTAGTTTTAGCGATCGCAGCAAGCTACCTTATGATCGGGTATTCAGCGATCGCTCAACTCAATCTCAATCAGTTATTCTGGCAAATTGGTATTAGCGGAGCCTTCATCATATACCCGCTCAACTTCAAAACTCTCAATACTGTCTTCAAACCGATTGAAGATAACTCGCATCTCGTCATACGCTCTTGCCGTACTAACTCCGCGAGGACTCGGACACTCAACTTGCAATAAGCTTTGAAATTCAGTATTTTCATTGATATACCAAGTTTTAGTGCAGTTAGGTGCAATAAATCCTTCAATCGCCAGTTGGTTGAGGGCAGCAATTCCTAAGGAACTATTCAAAATATAATCCCAGGTACGGTCTACTTCCTGTGAGTTCATACGCCGCCATTTCTGAGATTGAGCTTGACTAATCAATTGAGGTGAAGATGGGCTAACTTGAGAAGCAGCTTGACGGGTTTCTGATGTTGTAGCTGCTGAACAACTGACAAATGCTAAACTCATTCCTAAAGCCAGGTAACTGACTAACCGACTTATCTTTTTTGTATAAACTGAATGAAATTTTGGAAAGGACATAATAATCGATTAAATTTACTTTCTGAACTGACAAAAGCTCAGGGCAAAATTCCCCTGACACTTAGGGCTCTTTACTGCAATAACTCTTGCTGTTCTGCTGTACAGCAAGAGAGAAAGCCTCCGTTTTAACTTTGACGCCATCCATGTTTGCGTTCAATGCCAGGGGATTCATCTTCCTCCTGGTGACAAACTGATGCACCTATAGGCATATTTGCTAGCAATACCCAAAGATAGAGGCGGGACAGAAGATTAATTGAGCGATCGCACAAATGCATCAAACAACTTCTATTCACACTTTATCAATTGTCGGATAAAATGCAGAATGCCTCAATCCACTTCTCTTCTATGGCATACACCGACTTTACCCTGAGACGGGCAAAACAAGACCTGAAATTAACCTTTATTGAAGGGGGTCGGTTTTTGCCAGAGACAACAGCCATTGCTCCTAGCTCTTACCTGACTGAATTTCTTGAAGAGAGCTTGCCACTAGCGATTGCAATGGGTTCCGAAAAAGCCAGGTCAGAATTAATTATTAGCCCTATCCTATTTGAAGTACGAAAAATCCTCAATCGCAAAATCAGCTTCTTTTCTGGAGAAGATTTTACCGTCGCTCCTGAAGTTGGATTGAATGGAGTTTGTGATTTTATGATCAGTCGTTCCCCAGAACAGTTGCTGATTGAAGCACCAGCCGTTGTTATTGTGGAGGCAAAAAAAGAAAATCTCAAAGCGAGTTTGGGACAGTGTATGGCAGCAATGGTGGCTGCACAACGATTCAATCAAGAGGTGGAACAGGAAATCTCTCCAATTTATGGCAGTGTCACAAGTGGGAACTTGTGGACATTTCTTAAACTTGAGGAACAGACGGTAACAGTAGATTTAACAGAGTATCTCATTCCCCCAGTTGATCAACTATTGGGAATGCTAGTGTGGATGGTAAAAGGTTAACCCAAATCATTCGCAATTCGGAATTAATTAATGCAGGATACGAGTTCCTAAATTCGAGTGATGGGGAACTCATTCCGAATTCTGTTAGTGTCTGCTACGCAAACGCACCTTACATTGCTACTGCTATGCTAAGGTGCGTTTTTCAGCGCAGCGAGGCGCGGTTCATAATTTTGAATTGGAGTAAAGTGATATGACATCCTCCGCTGACAGCATTTATACTCCCAACTTTTTTCGGATTACATCCTCTTGTTCTCTAAAACCCACCAACACAGCCATTCCATCTTTAACAAAAAGGGGACGTTTGAGTAGCATCGCATCTTTAGCAAATGCTTCAATCCACTGTTGCTCAGCCCAAGAATTCTTCTCGTCACCCAAGGCTCGATAAGACTGTCCCGAAGTATTCCTCATCGGTTTAGCCCCTAAAGATTCCACCCAACTTTGAATCAATTCACGAGCGGGTGGATTTTCTTTAGTATTAATAAACTCATATTCAATACCATTCTCTGCGAGCCACTTGAACGCCTTCTTACAAGTTCCGCAATTGGGTATTCCGTAAATTTGAATCATGTCTTTGTCTTATAGCCAATAACTTCTGTACAAAAACCGCCCTCATCGGCAGATAGTTGGAGGGCGGTTCTGTAATTTTTTAATGTTCTGTTGGTTTCAACGAACAATAGTTTTCTAAACGGTTGCTAATTCCGGTGTAGGACGCTTGCTGTTGCGAATACCATTAATCGCTTCAGCATAATCTTTTGCCTTAAAGACAGCTGAACCAGCAACAATTGCATTTGCTCCCGCTTCCAAAACTTGCCAGGTGTTGTTTCCCTTGAGTCCGCCATCCACTTCAATCCAAGGATTGAGTCCCCGCTCATCACACATCTGACGCAGTTTGCGGATTTTTGGTAGTACAGCAGGGATAAAGCTTTGCCCTCCAAAGCCTGGATTGACGCTCATGATGAGCACTAAATCACAAACTTCCAATACATACTCGATCAAATCTAACGGTGTCGAAGGGTTAAGCACTACACCCGCCTGCTTACCTAATTCTCTAATCTGGCAGAGGGTGCGGTGTAAGTGGGGGGAAGCGTTGTGTTCGCAATGAACAGAAATGATGTCAGCTCCAGCTTTGGCAAAGTCTTCTACGTATTTCTCTGGCTCCACAATCATCAAGTGGACATCCAGAGGCTTTTGAGTAACGGGACGAATAGCTTCCACAATCAGAGGACCAATGGTGATGTTCGGGACAAACCGACCATCCATCACATCGACATGAATCCAGTCAGCACCAGCTTCATCCACAGCTTTAATTTCTTCTCCCAAGCGGCTAAAGTCCGCTGATAGGATAGAAGGGGCAACAACAATGGGTTTGGTGGAATTAGTTTGGGTCATGACTGGTGATACTCTCCTGTGTCCTCAGTTTTATTTATCTATCTTAACAAAATCCTCAGCAATCCTCTAACTTGGCGTAAGTTATTGGGCTACTTTTAGCGAAGGAGCTTGCGCTAAACTCGTTCCAACTCACCTCTAGCTCTATAGGCGGGTAAGAGAAGACAAAAATTTCTTCTACACAACTCTCCAATCGCTAAAAAAGAGTAGTGCCGACACCTCTGGAGGAAACAGGAAGAGTACATCAAATTACCTAAATTCTCAGGAGTGAGTAAGTTTGAGTAAGTTATTCGGAGCAGAAGCATCCTTGGCTCATCGGCAGATTGTTAAGAGATGGGGATGGATAATGGGGGGTTTAAGTCTTTCCATCCTGATTAATCCAGTGCTGGCTTCACCAACATCTTCCGTAGGAGAAGCGGGAATTGAAGCACACAAGCTCCATGCTCCTCCTTACAACTTGCTCGGTCGTAAAATTGCTATCGGTCAGGTGGAAATTGGTCGGCCTGGAGTGTTTGGTTTAGATAAGGCGGTTTCTTGGAATCCCGTAACCACCCTGGAACGGGCATTTTATCGTAACGGGCCGGCTAAATCCGATGCGAATGTGGATTCCCATGCGGCAATGGTGGCAGGGGTGATGGTAAGCCGGGACAAAGGTTTGCCAGGAGTAGCACCAAGAGCAAGGCTTTATTCCTCAGCAGTAGGTTCGCCAGCCAAAGGGGGGCAACCCGAAGAGTGTTTATCGGCTCAGTATCTCGCTCAGCAAAATGGGGGAGATGTCCGGGCGATTAACTTTAGTTTTGGCGAACCCCTCGAACGAGACCCTAGACCCAATGCCAAACTGGATGGTAATGCTTTGCTGACGCAATGTATCGATTGGGTCGCAAGAACTAACAATACCCTCTTTGTGATTGCTGGCAATCAGGGAGATGGGGGAATTCCCATCCCGACGGATAATTACAATGGCATCAATACCGCCTATTCCACCAAGCGGGAAGGTGTGTTTAAAAAAGTAGACTTTCCCAATTTGAGCGCTGAACCCGTTGGGATTGGCAGACGTTTGATTGAACGTGAGATTAATGAAGGTTCACGCCGTTCAATTAGTCTGGTCGCTCCGGGTAGCAAAATTGCTACCTATGATTTAGATGGGAAAAAGAAAGAGGTTAGCGGTACGAGCTTTGCAGCTCCCCACGTTACAGCAACGGTAGCACTCTTACAAGAATGGGGAGACCGTCAACTTCGGTCTAAGCAGTTCAACTGGAGTACAGATTCTCGACGCCACGAAGTGATGAAAGCGGTGTTACTCAATTCGGCTGAAAAAATTCAAGACAAAGGGGATGGCTCGTACTTGGGCATGACTCGCACTATTTTGAGCAAAGATAACCGCAATTGGTTAGAATCTGATGCCTACAAAGACCCAAAAGTTCCTCTAGATTACCAAATGGGTACCGGGCAGCTTAATGCCTTCCGCGCTTACCAGCAATTTAGTCCCGGTCAGTGGAATCCAACAGCGTCAGTACCGCCTATCGGTTGGGATTATCGGACTGTGGAGGTGTCTTCTTTTAAGGATTATATTTTGGAAAAACCTTTAAAAGAAAAAGGTTTTGTTTCTCTGACGCTGGCTTGGGATCGCCTCGTTGAACTGGAGGATAAAAATAAAAATGATGCTTTTGATGTTGGGGAGCGTTTTCGCGATCGCGGTCTGAATCACCTC
>CBKWLJ010000593.1:0-4892 GCA_966675205.1 uncultured bacterium | reverse complement strand
TGCATTCCCCAAATTATTAAAATAGGTTTTTCCCAGTTAGGAAAACCCGATTCAATTTCTGGCATTGATTGCTTCATCTGGAGATTTTTAACAATCGCTACCAGACTTCGCCCCACATCAGAACTCTTGAGAAAGGGTTTGCGGTAAATATCTAAATCTTGATCTGAAATTCGGTACTTACTCCCCCCTTCCAAGGTGCGGTCAACCAACAAAGGGTCTTGCGTTAACATATCTCCGACAAACGGCACTCCCCATTGCTGCATTTTCCAAGGCAACTGGGCAGCAGAGGACACAGGTGTATTGAGAATGGCTAGACGTTCAATTTGGTCGGAGTGGCGCAGGGCGTACTGAAGACCAACGGAGGCGAGAAAGCCTTGAACCACTAGATGAAACCGCTCAATTTCCAGGGCTTTGAGAAATTCATCGAGGGCGTTGATAAAAGCATCAGGCGTGTAGGCAAAGTCTCGTTTATCGGGTTTAATCGAAAAACCAGAACCAATCCAGTCAGGCGCGATCGCACTAAACCCTTTTTCCGCTAAATCTGGCATTAGCGCCGTCCAGCAATAACTGTGGGCGGGCAAACCGTGAAGCAGCAGTACGGGTAACTCATTGCTTCTACCAATTGGGTTCGCTTCTCGATAAAACCACTTCAGCGACCCGACCTCGATTGATTTTTCGCTTATAGACACGTTTATTTCTTGCACCATCGATTGTGTTTGAGCTTACCGCCCACTGCACGCAAGAGCAAGAGCTACTACTTTAGGGCTTAATTGTCAAGGAATCGCAACACTTGCGGAAATTCTGCCCAAGAATGGAGAAAAATTGCATTAAATTATCTTAATAATTAAGCAGTTTTAACAGCAATTAACATTAGGAGATGTTGCATGAATGCCGTTGAACAAGCTAGAGGTCTAGAGTTTGCCACCAAGATTGCTGCGATCGTAAATTTGTTTAAGTCAGTGTTTCCCGATGCTAGAGCGGACTTAAAGCCGTGGGCGAACGATCCGGATACCCAAGAGTTAGTTGATCCAGATTCCATTGACATCGGCTTTCACTTTCCAGGGTGGAGTAGAAAATGTCAATGTCGCAGCATTTTGGTACAAATTCGACTTTACCAAGACCCTTTGGATGATACTCGACGAGCGATTGGTGCTGAAGCGGCTGGGTTTGGTCATCAAGGGCTAGCGTGGCGACTCTCCACAGTTAAGGATTGGCAGTTTGTGGGAGAGTGTGAACCCGTGCCAGAAGTTCAAGAAAAGCTCAAGTATTTTTGCCGTGAAGCTATCCAGATTTTGTAATGTCCTTCAACTGAACAGAACGAGCTTTCAACTGAGTCATCTAAGTTCTCAGCGTCATCATCCCAGTTTTCAGCTCCTCAATCTGAGCCTGCAAACTCTTGTGTTCAGGCAAAAATGGCTCAAGAGCAGTCTTTAGACTGCTCTTGAGCCTCGGCATTGGTGCTTGCTCGAGTTCCCAGGCTTCGACGCTCACTCCATAGATCGCACTCAGCAGTTGGGCTAAGGATTCACCGATTGATTGGTGGCTTGCCAAAATCGTTTTAGCCACTTCCTTTGCCTGATCAAAAGGGATAGGCTGTGAGCAGAATACAGCCATGAATTCAGCGTTCATCACCAGTAAATTATTGTTGACCTCCCGTAACTCTTGCTCTAGTTTTTGCACGAGTTGTTGCTGTTCGAGCAACTCTTGTTGTAGGCTCTTTATCTGCTCTTGCCGAATTTCTGCCTCCTGTTGAAGAGCCAATAGGTTATAAGCATCTATCGATGGAGCAAATGGGTTCTCTTGTTGAGATTGAGACATCACTTTATCTCTTATCCCTTGAGTATTGACTCAGTAATCTCATCCCCCGACTCAAGTACGGAAGGTTTCGTAGGAATTGGGAATTGGGAATTGAAAAAACATTCCCATGTCCCATGCCCCACATCGGCGGACGGTAACACCTATCCTTAAAATAAAGTCAAACTGAAATCCACGCCAAGCCCAAAAACTAAGCCATCAAAATCAATCTCTGAGTCTGAAGAAGAGCCAAAACTTTTTCCGCCAAACAGATAAAGGCGGCTATTGGGAGATAGGGTGTAATTCATACGAGCAAGTAATTGATGATATTTGTCTTCTCGTTCCTGTTGAGTGAAGTCTGCAAAGGCAAATTGATAGTCGAGAGCCAGGAGAAGTGAAGGGGATAGGTTGTAACTTAATGATGCCCCGACAGAGTTGATCACCTGAGAGCGATCACGCGGATTAGCAAAACTCAAGCGCAATTGATAATAAGTATCTAGAGTTAACCGCTCAGCTAATAAATCTCGTCGTCCGAGTTCCAAGTAAGCCGAGTGATCATTGAGGAAGCGATTGCCTCCATCTTTGCTAAACAACTGTCGATTATTCCAACCCAGTTCACCATAACTGCGATTTCCGATTCGTTGGCGAATTCCTGCATTAAATCTCAACTCGTTATAGTCATACTCTGATAAGTCGTTGTAGCGAAATATATTGCCACCCACTGAGGCAAATAGAGAAGTCTGGGGCCCTAAGGAGGGAACTGCCAACAGCGTCAATCCGGTTCTAAATAATCCATCATCAACTGGATCGACCCCAGAAAAAATGTTGTTGCTTCTGAAATAACCGGCTCCACCTAGCAAATAAACGGCAGGTTGAGACGGAGGAGGTGGTGCTGGTAACTCCCGCAAGCGAAGAATCCCTAGTTCTGGATCTTCACTTAATCGCTGATCTAACTCTGACGGATTTTCAGAGGGTAAAGGCAGGACTTCGGAAGGAGAACCCTGTCCAATCAGACGAGGCAAGGATTCTCCATCTTGGGTATCAAGGTGGGAAGGAGTCGCCTCACTCCGGGTTACAGAGGAAAGGTTAAAGAAATTGCCATTGGGGTGGGAGTTGAAATCTTCATGCAAAAACTCCTTTTCCCCTTCTCCTTTCCCCTTTTCCCGTGCCGCAGGTACTTTAAGTTGGGTCAGTAAGGTGGGGGAAGTAGGGTGACACTGCTGCTTCTGTTCTAAAGTCAGTGTTTGCTGCTGCTGTGCGATCGCGCAAGGAATTGGGGATTGAAGATCGGAAAACGCCGTAACCCCTTTGAGAGTGAGGGGTAATGAAGATTGCCAAGAGTGAAACGGTTGAACTTTGATCGAGGAAAAATGCAGCGACGCTTCTTTTAAAGCAGAAATATTCCCATTGGCAGATGTGGAGAATGGAGGAACAACACTTCTCTTTTCTTCTTTGTCCGCGTTTCCACGTCCCCGTGTGCCCATGTCCTGTTTTTCTACACCCTCTTGTGATAGCTCTACGGCTGGAGGTGAAGGAGATACCAGCACATCAGCTTTTGTAGAATCGCCTGTCACAACTTCTGGTGGATCAGTAGGCGAAACGGAAACAGCCGGAGAAGCGACTTCAGGGGCAGAGTACGCTGGCTTACAAAGGGTGAAGCCAACGCAGAAAAATAGGCTGCCTAAAATTTCTAAACGTGATTTTTGGAATCTGTAGTTTTTCAAAGTGCGATCGGAGGGTTGAAGTTCGGTAAATCTAGGTGGATTCAACGTTTGGCAGCGGCGCATCATCGAAGAAATTTTCCAAGTGTCCAGTGATATGGCAAGAGATAACTATGACTTCCCACGGAAGTCTCGTGATTTCAGGGAACTAAACCGATTGATCTACAGTCATTAAAGACCAAGACGCCGAATGCTCTATATTTGTTTACACGAGAGCTATTAAAAAATAACTTATGTCAATTGCTGGGTGCGTCGATGGATAGGTCTTCCGAACCAACCCGTTTACGCCTCTTATTATTTGGAACTTTTTTATGCTGCGTAAGAACATCACTCTTTTACTCGCTCTGACTCTGTGGAGCTTTGGGTCAGTGCTTGTGCCTACAGGCGTGAGCGCCCAAACCCCTCTAAGTCGGGCGGTAATTGAGGCTCTGCGTAACCAAGTTCGGTTAATTCCCAAAAATCAATCTGCTCGACCTGCCCGTCGCTCAGATGCCATGAACCCTGGAGACGCCCTAGCAACTGCCAAATCAGCAATGGCGCAGCTACGCTTCAATGACGGCTCTTTAGCTCGACTGGGTGAGCAAGCTGTCTTTAGGTTTACACCTGGAACTCGGACTTTTTCTCTGTCCAACGGTACTGCATTGATGTTAATTCCTCCAGGCCGAGGAACCACTCGTGTGCGAACACCTAATGCCGCAGCAGGGATTCGGGGGTCAGCCTTGTTTGTTCGCTACATTCCTGAGACGGACACTACCCTTGTGGGCGCACTGACAACGAGCGGTATTGAGGTTTTTAATCAAGCAGGCTCTCAACAGCAGGAATTGAAAGCTGGAAATATGGCAGTTATTGTCAAAGATCGAATTGAACAGGTTTATGAATTTGACCTGAATACTTTTTATCAAACGAGTGAATTAGCCGCCGGACTCAATCTGAATCAGTTAGAAGCAACACCAAGTCCAGATGAAGCGATCGCTGCTGTTCAAACAGAAACATCTGACGCGCTTAAAGCCCAGTCGCCGATTGTTGGCGGGCAAGTGATCGAAAATCCCAGCTTTGTTCAGCTTTCTGCTAACCCATCAGCAGATTTTCCTGATGTTGATCGCGCTGTCATCGATAATTTACCCAGTTCTAATTCGCAGAATTCAAATTTACCCAGGAACAACCCAGATGTAAGGTCGGTGTTAGAAGGAGGAGAGGTTCGCGACTCTCAAATATCCCCCCGAAATCCTAACCCACCTAATACCGGAGGCAACTTCCCTGGAGGCGGCAATACCGGAGGTCAATTCCCTGGAGGTGGCAATACCGGAGGTCAATTCCCTGGCGGTGGCAATACCGGAGGTCAATTCCCTGGCGGTGGCAATACCGGAGGTCAATTCC
>CBKWLJ010000592.1:0-4903 GCA_966675205.1 uncultured bacterium | reverse complement strand
ACGTCTCGATCATTGCTCTTGCCTCACTATTTTTACCTTCAGCGATCGCTGTGTAGGCTTTGTCCCACAAAAGCCGAATCGTGTCATCTCTAGGAATCAGTTCCCGTTGAATATGAGCAGCTAGTTCAGCCCTATCCATCGCTTTAAAATCTGGCCCTTTGAGTCCCAAAATCCAGTTGTCAGTGCGAAAGGGAAAGGCGGGTAATCCTTCTTTATTGTAGAGGTTGCCGATGGGATTGTTGGCCCAAGCATAACGAATGGCAATGGGTTGATTCACATCCTGACTCGTCAAAATGACTTGATTTCCTTGAATTGTACCCTTCGCCCAGAAAAATTTGCGATCGCTACCTGCCAGGGCAAAGCCTTTCAATTCCCCCCCATCTTTAACCGTAAGTCCGCTTCCGATATGATCAAAGGTGACAATCACTTGATTTCCCTCAAACTGAACCGATTGGTAAACAGGGCCGCTGGCAACTAATTTGCGATCGCCGTAAACATTCGCCATTGCTGCCAAGTAAAGGCGATACCCTGCCAGTTGTTTGTTGAGAGGATGAATATTGGAGACATCTTCTTGTTCACCCAAGATATCGATTGTAGAAACCCGATAGGTATCGGGAAGTCGCAAGGCTTCGTGCTGGGCATCGCGTACTGCCGGCCACAAATCATCCTCAGAGGGTTGCGTTTGTTGATCGAGAAAATTAGCTAACTCTACGAAAATAAAGGGAGCATCGTTGCGTTTCCATAAACGCCGCCACTCATCAATTAAACTGGGAAATAGAACCTTGTACTGTAGCGATCGCTCCGCATTTCCCTCCCCCTGCCACCAGATAAAACCCTTCATGCTGTAAGGGATAGTGGGATAAATCATGCCATTAAAAAACGCTCCGGGTTTGGCAGATGTATCAGGATTGATGGGTTCTTTAGGTTTTGCTAACGGTTTCAACCCTTGTGCTTCATCTTTCGCCTTTTGCGCTTCCCAAACTTGCAGTTCGGCTTTATATTTCTTCATCGCTTCCGGATACAGTTTTTTCCTAGCTTGCCAAACCTCCAACGTCTGAGGAAAATGAGTTTGCATGAACTCCTGACTCAGAAACGTTTCAATTTCTTGGTTCGGAACAGCGAAGTGGACAATGCCAACCGGAACTTGCAATCGTTTATGGAGTTCCCTGGCGAAGAAGTAAGCTGTACTGGGAAATTCCCCAACGGTTTGAGGCGTGGTGATTTTCCATTCTGCTGGAACCGTTCTCTGAGGTGTATCTGCCGACCAACCCCCTTCCTGGGGTGAGGTATTAGCATCCCAAACCCGAATATCCGGATAATTAGCGCTATCGATTTCGCGATTAGCCTCTTTGCTTTGACTCATCGGCCACCACATATTACTCTGTCCCCCGGCAATCCATACCTCACCTACCGCCACATTTTCCAAAGTGACAGCATTCGTGCCTTCAATTTTCAGCGTGAATGGCCCTCCCGCCTCACCACTGGGTATCCTTGCCATCCACTTTCCGTCTAACTCAGCCTGCGTTGATACCTTGTTTTCCCGAAAGGTAACAGTAACTGTTGTACCCGGTTTATCCCATCCCCAGATAGCCGCATCCGTCTGTTGTTGAAGAATCATGTTATTGCCGATGATGGACGGTAAAACTATTCCAGAGTTTATCTTGGTACAGGAAGTGAGATTGAACAGGCAAAATAGCAGGACGCTGAACAATAAAGGATAAAATTTCATTGCTGTATTTGGAGCTGTTTAGGTACATCTATTGGCTAATCGCAATTAATTTTTAGATTGAGATTGCACCCATCCGAAGCTAGCATAGACAAGACTCGACGACCCCACTAGTTAAGGCAGAGATAGTGGGGTCATGAATACGGCATTAAAAACACAACTTGCTACTAACCTAGAAATCTACTTAAATCAAATTCTTCTTCTTTGTCCTCTTGCTTATTACGTTCAGAATTCAGAACTAATACAAGTTGGTCACTATAATCTACAACTCCCCGCATTGCATCTCGCAAAATTTCAAGTCCGCCATTAGCATATTCTTCAAAAATGTGGATGCGTTTTTCTTCAGCCGTTTCATCAAAAGGCGAGAGAATTTGAGCCTCTTTGGTTTGAGCGATCGCAAGTAATTTAAAAACGCGATCGTATCCCCTAGAAACAAAAACCTCTACCGCAATGGGAGAGGGTTCTTTGGCAATGGCTGTTAGAGGCGATCGCTTTTTCCGTTTTGCCCCCAATGCAGCAGCAAATACCATCACATCTGCATAAGTTTGAAACGGCCCAGTTGTCCCCTCTATATCTACTAAAGCTTTGACTAAATCTGCTTTATCCTTAGCCACCCTAATTCTATTCGCACCCATTACGCAGATACCTGATTGATTCAAGTCTCAAATTAAAGAGTTAACCGTTCACTCCTCCCACCCTCACCAGTATGGCTGTGTGAGCTGAGTATCGGCAAGAACGGAGTGTCTCCCCTAAATTTTTCTGCTCCTATTACCATAGGTTTCGCAAAAAAGCAAGAGACGCCTGCTGTATTTTTTCTGGAATGTCTCCAGTAGCCTAATCCTTGGCGTTAAAGTTGATTAGTTAGGCACAACCAAAGAACAAGACTATGTCTCAAACCACTACTGAATCTGCTCCTGTTGCTTTAACTCTACCGCCAACTCAGTATGACCTACCCTGTGATGATGGTATTCCGATGGAAACTCAGCGACATGTCCTTCAGATGCAAATGCTGATTGATACTCTATTGCCTTGGTTAGCTCAACGAGAAGATGGCTATGTTGGCGGTAATATGTTTCTCTACTTCAGTGCAGCTCAAATTAAAAACCAAGACTTCCGGGGGCCTGATGTTTTTATAGTGCTTGGAGTTGCCAAAGGTGAACGACTTAGTTGGGTGGTTTGGGAGGAAGGGAAAGCACCAGATGTAGTGATTGAATTACTTTCTGAGAGCACAGCCGCCAAAGATAAAACTGAAAAAAAGCAAATTTACCAAGACAAGGTGAGAGTTCCGGAATATTTTTGGTACGATCCCTTTAATCCAGAAGATTGGGCTGGATTTAGTTTGCAAAGTGGAGTTTATCAACCCATAAGTTGGGATGAACACGGGAGATTAGTCAGCCAACGGTTAGGTTTAGCTTTGGTGCGCTGGCAAGGCTCCTATAAAGATGTTGAGGCAACTTGGCTGCGTTGGGCTACATTGGCAGGAGATTTGATACCCACTCCTCAAGAAGAGGCAGTGCAAGCTCAACAGCAAGCTACACAAGCTCAACAGCGAGCTGAGCGGCTAGCTGCTCACCTCCAAGAAATGGGAATTAATCCGGATGAGGTTTAATAAATCCTCAATTACTTCAGCGATTCCCAAAGCACAATTCTACTTTGACGCGCCATCATTTGTTGCGATCGCGATGGCTAGCAGTTGCCCCAAGCGCTTCCCTGCCTGTCCAAGAAAGGGGGTTTTTATCAGATTTGGAATGACTTGTGTTCCATTCATCTAGCTATAGCATTTTTATTTGGGTCGTAAATACAGCAACGGTTTGCAAAAGGCAGAAGGCAAAGGGCAAAAGGCAGGAGGGAAAAGAAATGCGGAGTTTTTCTTTATTGAAAGAAAAGATTAGCTAGGTTTACAACTCATTTGAAAACGCTATATATAGCAGTTACCGAGGCAACTCTTGACTCTCGCTTTCATCCTGAAACCTTGACCCGATGCAATGCATCCTTGGAGCCTGGGAGCCCTCCACCTTCTGCTTTTTGCTATAGCTATGGAGTTGCTGACAGAGAAATTGCCTCTTTCAACACTCGCTCTCGGCATTCCTCCTTTAACCCTCTCTCAAACACCACATAAACTTCAAAACCGAGTAAAGTTCGCAACTCCATCAACAACCCTCCCAATTCACACAAACTCCGTCCCGGTTTCAAATTGACAATAAATTCCACCTCTGGTGATGGGGGTGTTTTTCCCTGTACTAAGTTACCCGACACTCGCACATCAAAAACGCCGTATTTAGCGGCTATTTCCAAGATGTCCTGCCGATGTGCCTGAATTTTAGACCATCGGTAATGAGCTATTTCTGCTGGCTCACCCTGTCGAACCATCTGTGGCAAATGTACTGCCATGCCTAGCTGTTCCTCAGGGTTAAGCGTTTCCGCTTGTTTGATTTTCCGCCCAGCCTTCTTAGCCATCACTTCACTCCTTGAGATTTTGTGTTATGGGAGTGGCTTACCCCTATAACCCCACTTATTACCAACTTTTACTGCTGCCAACCCTTCAGAAAAAGACGTTGCCTGATCAAATTGCCACTCAATTACAACTTTCCCCGTTTTTATCGATATAACCGGATTTACCACCATTACCATACACTCCGCCAACATTCACCCTTGCTAACTCTTCAAGAACTGACTGTAGAGTTTTTTCTTCTTAAGCAAGAATCTCCGCGTCTTCAGACTGGAGAGTGTCAACATCTTTTGTTCTGCCAACGGGATTGATACAGTCTTGTGCCCAGTGATTTTGCAGATCGGAAAATATCAGAGTTATAGGCAGTCTTTCGCCCCCTTAAGCGATCGCTTATCCTCAGTAGTATAAATAACCTGAGTTTGACCTAAAGGTGTGATAAGCAAGCTAAAGACTCGATGAATCAATCCTTGAGCTTACTCGTCACTCCTTCAGTAGTTCGACTTAAGAAACTGCCCAACTAAAAAAATTCAACTTTTAAGCTATCCCGCTTTTCCCCTTTCCCTTTTACAACGCTTGGCGTCTCAAAAAAGGCAGAAGCGATTCGCTGACTTTTGCTGACCAATGCTCCTGAGGGTAATGCCCTCCTTCTTCTATCTGAACCACTTCCACATTTTTCAACGTATTCGCAAACTGCTGTGCCTGCTCAAAAGGAAGCCAAGGGTCTTGCA
>CBKWLJ010000591.1:0-4920 GCA_966675205.1 uncultured bacterium | reverse complement strand
GTCGCAAAATTGAATATGGCGGTAATCCATTGCTACCTTAATTCCTTTTTAATTCCTTAAAAATTTACCCAGTGAGTAAAGTTAACCTCTACAGCCCCTGGGCATAAAATCCGCCTGATTTGCGATATTTTAGATCACACACAAATCCTCATTATTGTAACCATTTCAATTTCTGGTGCAATAGGAGAACTATTGTTTGTGATAAGTTCCTAACATAGATAATGCAAAAATTGAATACAGTTAAGTGGAATTGGGATAGGTTAAAGATCTAATTTTACTTGTATTAAGTCTTGAAGATAGACGTAATAATGGTATCTGAAACAGGCAAAGCCGTTACAAGATACACTCTTGTTGAATCCTTGATAGCCTCTTCATCATAACCGACTTCAGCAATGAGACTCTTTGCCTGCGAAAGGAGATCTATAACTGTCACTATAAAGGTTAGGACTTTCTTTAATGGCCCAAACGACCAAGTATAGCTGTCGCCATAAAGGTTAGGACAGCTTTAACAGATGAAACGACCATGTACCAGTAACAAATCTTTTGCCCTTTGCCCTTTGCCTTGGAGCCTTTTGCTATACCAATAATAAAGATAATAGCCCTGGAGCCTTTTTCCTTCTGCCTTTTGCTATAAGTTTTAGTCACACAGATTCTGAAGGGGTTCTAACATCCAGAAGAAAATTTTAGGCTTGAACCCAAAACTCTCTGTCTAGATACGAGAACCCCTACTTTAGCTTTTGGACGTGAACAATAGGTGTAATGTCGGCGATGTTTTCGCTCTTAGCCTAGCCAACGAGCGGCATCTTTAGCGTGATAAGTGAGAATCAAGTCAGCACCAGCACGCTTGAAGCTAGTTAATGTCTCGATCACTAAACGCTCTTCGTCAATCCAGCCGTTGAGAGCAGCCGCCTTAACCATAGAATACTCACCAGAGACGTTGTATGCCGCAACGGGTAGGTTCGTTGCTTCTTTCACACGGCAGATGATGTCCATATATGCCAAGGCGGGTTTGACCATTAGCATATCAGCCCCCTCAGCAATATCTAATTCAATTTCCTTGAGGGCTTCACGGGAGTTGGCCGGGTCCATTTGGTAGGTGCGGCGATCGCCAAATTGAGGGGCTGAGTCAGCCGCATCGCGAAATGGGCCGTAGTATGAAGAAGCGTACTTTGCAGCGTAGGACAGAATTGGCGTATCCTCAAACCCTGCCTCATCCAATCCTGCCCGAATGGCCTGCACGAAGCCGTCCATCATTCCAGAAGGGGCAATAATATCTGCGCCAGCTTTGGCTTGAGATACGGCTGTTTTCTTGAGTAATTCCAATGTTGGGTCATTGAGAACACGACCTGTTAAGTCACCCACTTCCAGGTAACCGCAGTGACCATGACTTGTGTATTCACACAAACAAGTATCAGCGATGATGACTAAATCCGGCACCGCTTCTTTGACGGCTGTTGCCGCTTTCTGCACAATACCGCAATCATGCCACGCACCCGTCGCGTCTACATCTTTTTCTTCAGGAATGCCGAACAGAATGATGGCAGGGATGCCAAGGTCATAGACTTCTTTGGCTTCTTCTACAATTTTGTCTACCGATAGTTGGTAGACTCCGGGCATTGATTTAACTTCCTGGGCGAAGCTTTCACCCGGTACGGCAAAGAGAGGATAGATCAGATCGCTGGTGGTCAGAACATTCTCACGCACCATGCGGCGTAGCTGATTGGTTTTGCGGAGGCGTCGAGGACGATGGGTTGGGAACATAGATAAAGATTTGAAAAACTAACAACCTGGAAATGAGAAAAATGTTTCAAATAATTGAGGCGTTTTAACAGTTTAATGCTTCGTTTTCTCACATTACTCGCTTAATAGGTAACGTTCTGTTAACAATAACGAGCGATCGCTATATCTACCTGGTCGTCTCCTAGGTCTGAAAAACAGAAAGGCACCCACTAGGGGTGCGCTTCTGATTACCGCATCTAACGAACGGCTGATTGAGAAAATTAGGCTGGAGTCGTTTCCCGTTACGCTTCAGTAGCCACTGGAGCTTGTACTGGATAAACGCTAACTTTCTTGCGGGTTCTATCTTTTCTCTCAAAAGTGACAATACCATCAATGAGAGCGAATAGCGTGTCATCACTACCGCGGCCAACATTAGTACCAGGGTGAAACTTGGTACCGCGCTGACGCACTAGAATGTTTCCTGCTTTCACAACTTGTCCGCCAAAACGCTTGACGCCTAATCGTTGGGCGTTAGAGTCACGACCGTTACGAGTACTACCAGTTCCTTTCTTATGAGCCATAGTTTCCTTAGGAAGTGTGTTTTCAGTTAGCTAAGAGTGTTTTGTGGTGACAGGGGAAAGGATAAGGCTCAAAGGCAGACATGAATCTCCTTTTACCTTTTCCCTACTACATCAGGGTAATAATGCAGCAACGCCCAAGCGTTAACAATTCGTAATACGCATATGCGTAATTCGTAATTGACTTCTAGATGAGGATTTAAACCCCACCTAAAAGTGGAGACCCTGAGAGGTCGGGGAATCTAACCCGTCTTTAATTACGTTAGCGTAGCGGGACGAAGTCCATTACGTAGCTGGCTTCTCGCAAAAGCGAGTATTCATAATTACGAACTAGGTTGAAGCCCCACTTCTATTTTGAAGCAGCTTCGGTAGTTTACTCAGTTACAGACCCTTCGGCAACAGTTTCTTCTGTTGTGGGGGCTTCGCTAGCTGTTTGGGCAGTTGGGGTCTCATCTTGCTGTTGAGAAGATGAGAAGAGAACTGAACCATTCATACTGATTGAGTTGATCATCAGCCGAGTAATTTCTTGCCGATGTCCGCGCTTCTTGCGAGTTTTCTTCTTGGGCTTCATCTTGTACACGATGACTTTGCGACCGCGAAAGTGCCGCATCACCGTGCCTTCTACTGTTGCCCCTTCAACATAGGGCTGACCAATTGTCACTTCACCATTATGCTGAACGAACAAAACGTTGCTGATTGTGACGCTCTCCTCAGGTTCGACTGGCAGCAGCTCAATGTCGTAAAAGCGACCGGGTTCGACCCGCACTTGCTTGCCGCCAGTTTCGATAATTGCATAACTCATGGGATTGTCCTTTAGGGTTGCCGTACAGGTAGCTGGTTGCTTTAAGAGCAGAGGGTTTGTTGCTCACGCTCCAGCTTTTAACGAGGTCTCAACCTGATCCGAGCAGGTAAGAGCACACAATCTATCATTATACCTAATTATTTGTATAACTGTAAATATTTAGGGTTCAATTGGATAATTGTTGTATAGCTGTTATGAAGACATTGCTGTGGAATTCAATTGTTAATCCATTTGTTTTGTTTTAAAAAACTCTAAAAATCATCTAAAATACAGAGTATTAAAATCAGAAATTATGTTACCCGTTGCTCTTCAAATTAAGCACTAAGATAGATGTATATCTGATTGAAATAAAGGTAGTTTTCATGCATAACATCAAACATTAGGCAGAACAGTTAGCCAAATAAGCAGCATATTTTCACTCAGCTTGGGTGGCTTATCAGGTTGCTGCTCATGCCTCTACGGAGGAATTTATGTGGATGGAAAGGCTGGCACGGCTGGGATATACGACAAAGGGAATTGTGTATGCCATTGTCGGAGTGCTAGCGGTGCAAGCAGCATTCGGTACAGGTGGCAAAACAACGGATACGGAGGGAGCGCTGGGCACCATTGCAGCACAGCCATTTGGGCAATTTTTATTAGCTTTAGTGGCGCTGGGTCTGATTAGTTACGTAGTTTGGCGCTTTGTTGAGGCGGTTCAAGACCCCGAACATAGAGATAGTGATGAAGCTGAAGGTTGGGCAAGGCGTATTGGTTACGCCATTAGTGGAATAATTTATGCAGGCCTAGCATTCAGCGCAATTCAGCTAATTATGGGTTCAGGCGGCGACGGCGGCAGTAGTAATTCAGCACAAGACTGGACAGCCCGCGTGCTGGCACAACCCTTTGGTCAATGGTTAGTTGGTCTGGTTGGTGCCTTGATTATTGGTTTAGGCTTTTACGAATTTTACAACGCCTACAAATCCAAATTCCGGAAAAAGCTTAAGTTACACCAGATGAGTTCTACCGAAGAAACCTGGGCGACGCGGATTAGCCGATTTGGAATAGCAGCACGGGGCGTGGTTTTTGTAATTATCGGCTTCTTTCTCATCCAGGCAGCACGTCAATCGGATGCTAGCCAAGCGCGAGGGCTAGATGGGGCGCTAGAAACTCTGGCACGGCAACCTTATGGTCCTTGGCTTTTGGGAATTGTTGCCCTCGGTCTGGTTGCCTACGCTATATATATGTGGGTGCAGGCTAAATATCGTCGGATTAATGTTTGATAACAAGTCCGTTTAAGGAATCATCACAAGAACTCTCCGTGCCTGGAGTGTCTGTCTTAACGATAAGTATTCAAGCGGACATGATATGAACTGGCTTAGAGCTGGTCTAAAAATAACTTTGTATGTTTGGGAGATGGATCGTAGGGTAAGCATTACCCACACGAAAAGAGAAGTGTGACAGTGTTATTGGATGCCCCCTTAGTTTAGAAGATTTATAAAGGTTGGTGGAACAATCTGCCATCAAGAAGTTTAACGGGCACCAAAAATCTCCCCTAAGGCTTGAGCAATATTTAAATAAAAGTTTCCCTGCATTTCGCGGAATAGCTGAAAGGAGGAATTTGGTGTTCCAAAAAAAGGTCGTAATGTCCAAGCTAGCTGCGTACCCACAAAAGCATAGAGAATCAGCCAAAATCGCAAAACACTCATCCGAGTTGTTAACCCTTCCTCATCTTCCTTAGACAGCAACTGCATTCCTTGATAGAGAAATTTCACGCCAATTAAGCCTGTGATGGCAAAAATAGCTACATTCAACAGTTTAAAAAACTGATAATTGTAGGTAGTA
>CBKWLJ010000590.1:0-4949 GCA_966675205.1 uncultured bacterium | reverse complement strand
ACAGTAGCCACTAAACCGAGTAACACTAAACCATACAACCCTGCTTGCCAACCTGCCCAAAACAAATAGATTTTACCGAAGAAGCCTGCTAGAGGTGGAATTCCACCTAGGGAAAGTAAACAAATGCTTAAACACAGAGTCAGCAGGGGGTCTTTCTGGTAAAGACCTGCATATTCGCTAATTTGGTCAGTCCCGGTGCGTAGTGTAAACAAAATAACGCAGGCAAAACCGCCCAAGTTCATGAATAAATAAACCAACATGTAAAAGATCATGCTGGCATAACCGGCTTGGGTTCCGGCGATAAGACCAATCATGACAAATCCAGCCTGAGCAATGGAAGAATAGGCTAGCATCCGTTTCATGCTGGTTTGGGTGAGGGCGACAACGTTCCCTAAAACCAAGCTCAAGATCGTAAGGGCGGTAAAGACAAAATGCCACTGTTCGGTAACCAAGGGAAAAGCAGTGGTTAAAAGACGAATGGCAAGTGCAAAACCGGCCGCTTTGGAACCAACGGAGAGGAAGGCAACAACGGGAGTAGGAGAACCTTCATAAACGTCAGGCGTCCATTGGTGGAAGGGAACGGCTGAAATTTTAAAGGCAATTCCTGCGATCGCAAATACTAACGCAATCAAAATTCCTAGAGATTGACCAGATTCGAGCGTCGCGGCCCCGTTGGCGATCGCATTTAACTGTGTTTCTCCGCCAGACAATCCGTACAACAAGGAGACGCCATAGAGAAAGACAGCCGAACTAGATGCCCCAATCAGCAAGTATTTCAACGCAGCCTCATTAGAACGGGGATCGCGTTTCATGTAACCTGTCAGCAGGTAAGATGAAATACTCAACGTTTCTAATGAGACAAAAATCGCCACCAGCTCATTTGCCCCTGACAGGAACATTCCTCCCAAGGTCGCCGTGAGCAAAATGCCGATAAACTCTGCTAGAGAGGTGCCTGCCTGCTGCACGTAGCGAATTGACATTAAAATCGTTACAGCAGTTGACAGGGCAATGATGCCGCGAAACGCAATACTCATGGCGTCACCGTTGAAGGCCCCAAAAAAGGCGATCGGATCGGCAGCATTCCATTCCCAGTACAGGGCGGCGATGGCAGTAAGAAGCCCCCCAATAGCTATGTAAGGAAGTGTTGGAGTCGCTCTTCTGCCAGAAATCAGGTCAATTAATAAGACTAGCAAGAGGGTAATCAGTACTATGCCCTCTGGCCAGATTATCCCGGCATTGAGCTGGGCAGCAATATTGGCAAAATCCATAGGTTATATAGGTAATGTCTATGGCTATCTCAGTATCAACATTAACTTTTTTATCTTATCGGTGATTGCCACCGATTTGGGTGCAATCTTGACCGAAACCACGTTTCTTCAGTGGAAAAGGGAAGCCCTTCGGACAGGGAGCATCCCAATTATGTCAATGTAAACCAAAGCTGGGGGAGAGAAGTTTGTTATTTTTGAACGCAGCTTGATGTGAGAGTATTTCTGCAAAAATGGGATGCTCCCTTTGGACAGGGGAAAGGAGGATATATAGACTTTTTTACCTTTTCCCTAGCCAAAGAATGTGACTTTCAAGGAAAAATTTAAAGGACAAACTTTTGCAAAAGTGTTTGCATTTTTAATATCTTCATATTGATTGTTGAAAGTTGATATAACTCGGAATTATATCATTTACAGCGACAAGAGATTGTTATTTTTTGCATTATTGATAATCAAAAAATCTAAATTAATTTAGAGGCACAAATAAAATCAATTGCAATCATTTCCCCAATTTTCATAAAAAACAGGACTCTTGTCAGCCGCTTAAAAATTCTGCTTTATCTATAAATAGAAAAGAAAAAACAAAAATGGACTATCTGTCTGTGCCCAACTCATCTAACTGAGATCTTGCATCTTCTCATTAAGGGTCGGGTAGGCACTGCCCATTTCTACGAAATAATCAACTTTGCCTTTGGTCGAAGATGCCCAGAGTTCCCTTCCCCCCTTTTCCTTTTCCCCTTTCCCCTTTCCCCTCCCCCTCACTGGAGACTTGCGTGGAAATACTTAGCAATGCTGCGCTACTGTGGATTAAAGCCGCTCCTGCTTAAAAGTAGACGCACAAAGAGTACCGTCTGACTCCTGTAACTCATCCTTCCCTGTGGTCTGGCCTGGAGTAATGCTCATGTTCTGTTCTTGCACTTTTGCTACAGTCAAATGAGGCAGCCTTTTGCTCTGCTTTGCCCCTCCGGGTAGTAAAATCACATCGCCTTGCTCAATGCTAGCGAACTCGGGTACTCTTCCAACGGGAGCGGGTGGAATCTCAGCCATAGTTTACGATTAACCTGACTGAGCTTGCATTTCGGCACAATCCGGAGAAGAGGGGGTTGCCAGTGATATCAGCTATAAGTAGAGACAAGGTACATTTAGCAGTAAGGCTGGCGATTCTCCTTGGAGGAGATGCTCTCTCGTTTGCTTTTCTTGTGACATTCCTGTCTATATCAATGTGAAGAATAATCCCTCTTGACATTCGACCTTTTGTGCATCGAATCTGACTGTTTAGCCAGCCGCTATATTTTCGGAAGTTCCCATGTCAACCCTGGTCATTGTTGAATCTCCCACCAAAGCACGTACCATCCGCAATTACTTGCCATCTGGCTATCATGTCGAGGCGTCGATGGGGCATGTGCGCGATCTCCCTCAGTCGGCTAGTGAAATTCCGGCGTCTGTGAAAGATCAACCCTGGGCGCAGTTGGGGGTAAACGTGGAGGCTGATTTTGAACCCCTGTATGTCATTCCCAAAGACAAAAAGAAAGTTGTTCAGCAGCTCAAAGACGCCCTGAAAGATGCGAAAGAATTAGTTCTCGCTACAGACGAAGATCGGGAAGGAGAAAGCATCAGTTGGCATTTGCTCCAGGTGCTCAAGCCGAAAATTCCCACCAAGCGGATGGTGTTTCATGAGATCACGGAAGAAGCGATCAAAAAAGCGCTGAAAAATTGCCGTGATGTTGATGAGCAGTTAGTCCACGCTCAAGAAACTCGACGGATTTTAGACCGATTGGTGGGTTACACCCTCTCTCCCCTACTGTGGAAAAAAATTGCTTGGGGTTTATCTGCGGGGCGCGTTCAGTCGGTCGCGGTACGCCTATTGGTCAATAAAGAGCGCCAACGTCGGGCATTCCGCCAAGGTAGCTATTGGGATTTGAAGGCAACCCTAGAGCAGGAGAAAACGCCTTTTGATTCACGACTCGTCTCCGTAGCTGGTGTCAAGGTGGCAACGGGTAGCGACTTTGATCCCAATACGGGTCAAATTATCGCCGGTCGGCAGGTGAGGCTACTAAGCGAAGCCGAAGCTAGAGAACTGCGAGAGCGTCTGATTGATAAACCTTGGACAGTGACGGACATTGAAGAACGTCCCGTTACTCGCAAGCCCGCTGCACCCTTTACAACTTCGACGCTACAACAGGAGGCAAACCGCAAGCTGCGCCTGTCTGCTCGTGACACGATGCGGACGGCTCAGAGCCTGTATGAGCAAGGGTATATTACCTATATGCGGACGGATTCGGTGCATTTGTCCGAACAAGCGATCGCAGCCGCCCGTTCTTGCGTTGAGCAAATGTACGGCAAACAATACCTCAGCCCTCAACCCCGTCAGTACGCCACCAAAAGCAAAGGGGCTCAAGAAGCGCATGAAGCCATTCGCCCAGCCGGTAGCACCTTTCGCACCCCGAAACAAACAGGTTTGAGCGGTCGTGAACTTGCCCTTTACGACCTGATTTGGAAGCGCACCGTCGCCTGTCAAATGGCAGACTCTCGGCAAACCCAAATCTCCGTTCAACTGCAAGTCGAAGAAGCAGGTTTTCGCTCTAGTGGCAAGCGCATCGACTTTCCCGGTTATTTACGGGCCTATGTTGAAGGGTCTGATGACCCAGATGCCGCCCTCGAAGACCAAGAGGTGATTTTGCCACCCCTAAAGGTCGGCGACCATCCTAAGTGCTTAGAACTGGAAGCAGACGGCCACGAAACCCAGCCCCCGGCGCGTTATACCGAAGCGTCTTTGGTCAAAACCCTCGAAAGTGAAGGAATTGGGCGTCCCAGTACCTATGCCAGCATCATTGATACAATTCTGGACAAAGGCTACGCCCAGATGCAGGGCAATGCACTGGTTCCCACCTTCACCGCCTTTGCTGTCACTGGCTTGTTGGAAAAACACTTTCCCAACCTGGTAGATAACAGCTTCACCTCCAACATGGAGCGAACCCTAGACGAAATCTCCACGGGTGAAGCCGATTGGCTGCCCTACCTGCGGGAATTTTATCTAGGAAAAAACGGGCTGGAAACTCAAGTTAAAGAGCAAGAAAGCCAAATCGATCCCACCGAAGCCCGCACTGTTGAACTAGAAAACTTAGAGGCGAAAGTTCGGATTGGGAAGTATGGCCCTTACATTGAAGCCGAGAATGGTGATGGCACCGTGACCGCTTCGATCCCCAAAGACGTAACCCCAGCGGAACTTGACCCTGAACAAGTCGAAATCCTGCTGCGACAAAAAACGGAAGGACCAGATAAAGTCGGACTGCATCCAGAAACAGGAGAGCCGATTTATGCCAAGATTGGCCCTTATGGCCCCTACGTGCAACTGGGTGAAAAATCTGAAGAGAACAAAAAACCCAAGCAGGCGTCTTTACCTAAGGGGCTCAATCTTGAAGATGTCACCTTAGAGATGGCAGTCGGCTTACTGTCTTTACCCCGTAACTTAGGAATTCACCCAGCCACAGGCGGCAAAATTCAAGCAGGACTGGGACGGTTTGGGCCTTATATCGTTCATGACCTCGGTAAAGAGGGCAAAGAATATCGATCGCTTAAAGCTGGTGACGATATATTGACCATCACGCAAGAACGTGCGTTAGAACTTTTGTCTGAGCCCAAGAAAGGACGCAGTAGCGGCGCAAGTAAGTCTAAGGCTCCGTT
>CBKWLJ010000589.1:0-4955 GCA_966675205.1 uncultured bacterium | reverse complement strand
AGTAACGCAGCATCAGGTTGTGCATGGAAGACGGATAGACCATGCCCAAGGTATGAACTTTATCAGGAGTTGCTTGAATCGCGGCTCTGAAGTCTGCCAGAGTGCGGACACCCTGATCGTAGAAACGCTTGCTCAGCGTAATCGCATTGCCATTACGGGACAACGCTAAGGCTGTCACAACGGGAACTGGGGTTTTGTTGCCAGCGCCAACAGTCAGGGTGAGAGGCATACCAGCGACCATTTGAGCGGCATCTAGGCGTCCTGTAACAATGCCTTTTGCGATCGCTTTCCAACTGGGTTCGCGGTTTAAGGTGACTTCTTCTAATCCGTATTTGGCAAAAAAGCCTTTTTCTTTAGCAACGACTAGGGGCGCACAATCAGTGAGTGGAATAAAGCCAATTTCCAGATTGACCTTTTCTAAACCATTGCGGGCAACAATCTGCGGTTTGTTCGACTGACGCCGCTTGGCTTTCTTCTGCTGATTGAGGAAGTAAATCATCTCATTGCGTAAGCGATAGTAACTGGGATGATTCACCACCTCCAAGCGATGGCGGGGACGCGGAATTTCTACATCAATAATTTGCCCAATATGTGCTTCTGGCCCGTTGGTGAGCATAACGATGCGATCAGATAGCAGCAAGGCTTCATCCACATCATGAGTCACCATGACACAGGTGACGTGACTCTCTTCGCAGATTTTCATCAGTTGCTCTTGCAGGCTGCCTCGTGTGAGGGCATCCAACGCCCCAAACGGTTCATCCAACAGCAGCACCTTCGGGCGAATGGCTAAAGCGCGTGCGATCGCAACCCGTTGTTTCATCCCCCCGGAAAGCTCACCCGGCCGCTTGTTCGCCGCGTGTCGCAGCCCGACTAGATCGATATGATGTTCAACAATGCCTTTGCGCTCACCTTTGGGTCGATTGGCCATGACTTCATCCACTGCCAAAGCAATGTTTTCCCGAACCGTGAGCCAAGGGAGCAATGAGTAGTTCTGGAATACTACCATGCGATCGGGGCCAGGTTGAGTCACCTGTCGCCCTTCCAGAATCACCCCTCCATGCGTCGGTTGATCCAAACCCGCAATAATATTCAAAAGGGTTGATTTACCACAACCGGAGTGTCCGATTAAGGAAATAAATTCTCCCTGACGGATTTTCAGTTCAATATTCTTGAGGGCAATATAGTTCCCACCATTGGGCAAGGAGAAGATGCGGTCAACGTGGTCAACTTCAACAAATATAGACATAGCTTTGTCCTTAGTCATTGGTCAAGAGGTCAAAAGGTCATTGGTGATAAGTCAAGAGGTCATTGGTGAGGAAGTTTTTAGAACAACCCAAAGGACTAATGACCGATGACTAATGACTATTTCCGTTCTTCTGGAACCACTTTGCTAGCAATAAAAGCAACAATTCTGTCTAGTAAGAGACCAACAATACCGACATAAATCAATGCCAGGATAATTTCACTTGTGGCAGAGCTGTTATAAGAATCCCAAATGAAGAAACCAATGCCCACACCGCCAACTAGCATTTCAGCCGCAACAATTGCCAACCATGACAAACCTATGCCAATCCGCAATCCGGTAAAAATGTAAGGAACCGCTGCTGGAAAAAGTATCTTGAAAAAATACTTCTGCTTCGAGAGGCGTAACACTTTAGCAACATTTCGGTAATCTTGGGGAATTTGTTGTACTCCAACCGTAGTGTTGATAATGATGGGCCAAATTGCTGTAATAAAAATTACAAAAATTGCTGAAGGGTTGGCTTGGCGAAATGCGGCTAAAGCAATGGGCAGCCAAGCGAGAGGTGGAACCGTCCGCAGTACCTGAAAGATTGGATCGACAGCATCATACATAAATTGATTGCTGCCAATTAAGATTCCCAATCCAATTCCGACAATAACGGCTAAAGAAAAGCCGATCGCAACTCGTCCCAAGCTAGCCAAAATCTGTAGAGCTAACCCTTTATCCGTACCGCCATTATCAAAGAAGGGGTTGATAATCAGAGGGTCCCAAGTCTCATTCCAAACGGTCAGTGGACTCGGCAAATTAGAGCTTGGGCTAGAGCAAAGAATTTGCCAAACCACAAGAAAAATCGCGAGTGCAATCAGCGGTCGAATGATTTTTTGAGAGCGCTTTTGAAGCAGAGAGATGAATGAATTCTGTCGAGGACGACGGCGAGGGCGACTTTCAATATTGGTTGCCATTTTACTTCTCAATTCAGTATTTTTTAGAGCAATTAAAATCCAGATTTTGGACTAAGGTACGAACTATAACTCTCAATCCAAAATCTTGGGCAAAGTTAGGCTTTTACGGTTTTAATCTTGAGGCTCTTCAAATAGTCCTCTGGTTTTTCTGGGTCAAACTTAACGCCATCGAAGAATGTTTCAACACCACGAGAGGTACTAGTTGGAATCTCTGCACTACTGACTTTAAGTGCTTTTGCTGCTTCTTTCCACAAGTCTTCCCGATTGACTTTATCAATCAATTTTTTCGTTTCAGTATCGGCGGGAAGATAGCCCCAACGTATGTTTTCCGTTAAAAACCACAAATCGTGGCTCTGGTAGGGATAGGATGCGTTATCTGACCAAAACTTCATCAACAGAGGGCTGTTTTGTACAGTACGCCCATCGCCATAATCAATGTTACCTTTGGAGCGCTCAATAATATCTTTGGCAGGTACTTTGAACCACTCTCGCTGAGAAATGATTTTACACATTTCCTCTTTATTTTCTGCCTTGTCACACCACTGCTGAGCTTCCAGTACTGCCATTAAAAGTGCCTTTGCTGCTTTGGGATGTTTATCTACCCAATCCGCTCGCATAGCAAATGCTTTTTCAGGATGGTCTTTCCAAAGTTCTCCCGTAACTAGGGCAGTGTAGCCCTGTTGTTGATTCACCAACTGGGCATTCCAGGGTTCACCTACGCAAAAGGCTTCCATCGTTTGTGATTTCATGTTCGCCACCATTTGGGGAGGTGGGACAGGAATCACAGACACATCTTTTGCGGGTTCAACACCACCGGCTGCTAACCAGTAACGCATCCACATATCATGAGTGCCGCCGGGAAAGGTCATGGCAACCTTGAGTTCTTTCCCTGTAGATTTAGCTTTAGCAAAGGATTCTTTGATCAGCTTACTGTCTAAGCCAACTTTCAGTTCTTTATAAGTATTTGCAATAGAAATTGCCTGACCATTGACATTCAAACGCGCCAGAATATACATCGGCACTGGTTGCTTGGTGATGTTGCCCAAGGTCATCAGGTAAGGCATGGGAGTTAAAATATGTGCCCCATCAATACCACCACTGTCAGAGCCTAATTCTATGTTGTCGCGGGTAACGGGCCAGGAAGCTTGCTTTTCCACCTTGACATCCGTCATCCCGTACTTTTTAAAGAATCCCTTTTCCAACGCAATAATTAGGGGGGCGGAGTCAGTCAGGGCAATGAATCCTAACTTGGCAGTCGTGACTTCCGGGGCATCTGCTGGATTAACATTAGCGGCTGGTGCTGATGTTTCTTTGGTCTGTGATGTTGAGGTATTGCCAGAACTACAGCCGTGGGCTAACAGAGAGGCTGCCGTAGCAGCGCCTGCGGTGATAATAAAATTGCGTCTGGTAAACTTGGTCATTCTGGTTGCCTGTTTTGGTAGTAGGTGTGATGAGGTGGGTTTGAGGGTTTACCGATTTGCCGCGCTGCGACTCGTGAGGTTAAGCAGGCGTTTGTATATTGCGTGGTGTTAGCTCGATTGAATTTAGGAGGAAACTATAACTTCGTGCCGAGCTCTGGCTCCAAATTGTTGAATCAGTAATTCTCGCAGCACGGGTTTGAGGTCGTCACAAGGAATGCCTTTTTGTACGCAGCTACCGAGGTGAGCATCTTTTCCCACTTTGCCGCCCATGTAAAGATCAACTGCTTCGACGGTTTTACCCTCTTTGCGAACTTTGGTTCCCATTAAGCCAATGTCTGCAACTTGGGGTTGGCCGCAGGAGTTGGGGCAACCTGTCCAGTGAATCCGCACAGGATGTGCGAGGTCGAGTTCGGCTTCGAGTGCTTTAATCGTTGCCAATGCCCGATTTTTCGTTTCAATCAAAGCAAAGTTGCAAAATTGAGAACCTGTGCAAGATACTAAGGCTCGCGTCAGTGATTCAGGGTTGAGGGAAAACCGCTCTAGTAAAGGTTCGCTCAGGAAAGCATCTAAGCGAGAATCGGGAACATCGGGGATGATAACATTTTGTTCAACAGTGAGGCGGATTTCGCCACTCCCATAAACTTGGGCAATGCGTGCCAGGTCAAACATATCCTGGGCATAGAAGCGCCCGACGGGAATGTGTAGACCAACATAGTTGAGTCCGGGTTGCTTTTGAGGAAAGATACCGATATGGTCGCGCTTTTCCCAGTTAATTTCATCTTTTTCGGCTGCTGTTTCCAGCTTGTGCCCTAGCTGGTTTTCGACTTCGGCCCGAAACGGGTCGATGCCCCATTCGTCAATCAGCCACATCAGCCGCGCTTTTTGCCGATTTGCCCGCAAGCCGTTGTCGCGGTAGATTTCTAAGACGGCACGGCTGACATCAACAACATCGTCAGGAGTTACCCAGGCATTGAGGGGAATTGCCGCTTCACAGCGCTTCGCGGAGAAGAAGCCGCCGACAATAACGTTAAAGCCCAAGATACCGTTTTTGTAAGCAGGAACAAAGGCAAGGTCATTGATTTCAGCGTGGACAGAGTTGTCCCGTCCTCCTGCGATCGCAATATTGAATTTCCGGGGGAGATTGGTAAACTTTGGGTTACCTTGCCCCTTGTTTGTGATCAGGTCTTGAACCTGCTGCACCAACTCCCGTGTATCAATCAATTCAGCCGCATCAATCCCAGCAACTGGGGAACCTGTAATATTACGGACGTTATCCATCCCCGATTGCACAGAGGTCAAACCGACTTGCTCAAACCGACTAAAAATATC
>CBKWLJ010000588.1:0-4956 GCA_966675205.1 uncultured bacterium | reverse complement strand
AAATGTCTCAAAATCGATAAGCTAAGGTTGTTGAGTTAAGAAATTCTGCTATGGATGTAATATTGGATAGAGCGCGCCAGCTAAAACAAGCCTTAGTAGAATTCGTTCTTGATGCAGAAGGGGAACTAGCAGAATCTCTAGAGTCTTATGTAGCTGCTAAGTCTCGTTCTCAGGGGAATCGTCATGATGCAGCTTACGAACAGAATCTGCTAATCGATTCTTTTTTGACCGAAGGGCAAATCGGAGATAAGACCCCTTTAGATTTGTTTATAGAAAGCAATCAAGACCTCTCAGAAGATGATCGCAAATTAATTAGTACCTGGCAACGCAGTTTCATCGGTTTGTTCACCGTTACCCAGGTAGTTCCTGATGGTTTTGATTTAATGAACTGGCTGACTGCCAAGCATTACACTGTTAAGCCCAACGATCCAAAAACATTGCAGGAGATGGAACGGTTTAAAGCCGGAGAAATTTTACTGACTCGCATTTCCCCTGTAACAGAATCAGATTGGATGTTCTCCGGTCCGTGTATGCCTATGGGTCGCTTGGGTAAACCTAAACTAGCAGTAGCGATTGGTAACTTTAAAGATAATCATAAAGATGCCCTGTACAGCGATGCCCCAGATCTCCTAGAGCAGGCATGGGAATCAGTTGCTGAGTATCATAAGGAATTTATTGACTTTTTTGGGAGTGATGAAGTCACGTTACCTGGATATCAACTCAACAAGAAAATAAACGAATTTCAAGAGCTAATCACTAAGCGTCGTATGGCAGCCGCAGGCATTGATGAATCTAAATCGCTCTCAGAGATTGCAGAAGAAGCCGGAGTCACACAAGAAGAATTAAAAGCTGCTGCCGAAGAAGCGGGTGCTGACTCAAAAGCCGTTTCTCAGCTATTTGATCAAAGCCAGGGCAAAGCCAAAATGGTAATGCCCAAGGTTGAGTTACCTGCTGATCTGAAAAAAGCTGAACAGGTGAGTGTCTTTACGCACCCTCGCTGGGGTCAGATGTTTCTGCCTACTTATACTCAATTCAAGGTAATTTTGGAATCAGAAGACTGGGAGAGCAACCCAGCTACTCCTAAATTGGTTCGCAAATATCTGGAAGACTCGACGATTAACGCCTTTATTTGGCACAGATTGGCTCAACTGTATCCAACCCAACTGGAAAAGGTTTTACAAAAGGTTTTAGAGCGTCCCGAATTTAACCTCGATCGCGACTTAGATCCTTTGTTGCAAGAACACGGTAAACCGCTAGAACCAGAATTACCCGACATTGCCAGCGTACCAGTACACTTGCACAACCTGTTTCAAGAAGCCTTGGTAGAGGTCAATAAATCCAAATCAAAGAGTAAAGGCAAAAAGAAAGAAAAGACAGCAAAGGGCTTTCAATAAATTTGACCAAAGCTTGGTACGATTCTCTTTGCAGTTTCATGCCAGCTTATCTCAATGCCCGTTGCCGTTGTCACCCTAAACGTTACTGAACACCAGCATCAATTAATCATTCAAAACCCTGTATCAGGGGTATCTTTACAGGGATGCCTCAGAGTACCTGGGGACAAGTCTATTTCTCACCGTGCCTTAATGCTAGGAGCGATCGCCCAAGGAGAAACTAAAATTCAGGGACTCCTTTTGGGCGAAGATCCCCGCAGCACGGCTAGCTGCTTCCGAGCAATGGGTGCTGAAATTTCGGAACTGAATACAGAACTTGTTACCGTAAAAGGGATAGGACTAGGAAATCTGCAAGAACCCCTAGATGTTTTGAATGCAGGCAATTCCGGAACTACCTTGCGGCTAATGTTAGGGCTTCTCGCCTCCCACCCAGGACGATTTTTCACAGTAACAGGGGACAGTTCCCTGCGATCGCGTCCGATGTCCCGTGTTGTCAAACCTCTACAACAAATGGGATCACAAATCTGGGGGCGTCAGAATGCCTCATTAGCGCCCTTAGCCATTCAAGGGCAACAACTTCAACCCATGCACTATCATTCTCCCATCGCCTCAGCTCAAGTTAAATCCTGCATTCTCCTGGCCGGTTTAATGGCTCAAGGACAAACAACAGTTACTGAACCTGCTCTTTCCCGCGATCACAGTGAACGAATGCTGCAAGCGTTTGGAGCGCAACTGAACACTGATCTAGAAACCAATAGCGTCACCGTTACTGGCCCGGCTCAGTTGCAAGGGCAAACCGTGATTGTTCCGGGTGATATTAGCTCAGCCGCCTTTTGGTTAGTCGCTGGGGCAATTGTGCCCGGTTCAGAGCTGCTGATTGAAAATGTTGGTGTCAACCCTACTCGCACTGGCATTTTAGAAGCCTTAGAAATGATGGGAGCTGACATCCAGTTAGAAAATCAGCGTGTAGTCGCTGGAGAACCAGTAGCAGACTTGCGCGTGCGATATGGACGATTGAAAGCCTGCAAAATTGCGGGTGATTTGATTCCTCGCTTAATTGATGAAATTCCGATTTTGGCAGTAGCAGCGGTGTTTGCTGCAGGAACAACTGTGATTCAGGATGCTGCTGAGCTGCGGGTTAAAGAGAGCGATCGCATCGCTGTCATGGCATCCCAACTCAACCGAATGGGAGCAAAAGTTACAGAATTACCTGATGGTTTGGAAATTACAGGCGGCACTCCTTTAACAGGTACTGACGTTGATAGCCATACCGATCATCGGATTGCCATGAGTCTTGCCGTTGCTGCCCTCAACGCTACCGACACCACAACTATTCACCGTGCCGAAGCGGCTGGCATTTCCTATCCTGATTTCACGACGACACTGCAACGACTCTGCAATCAGGGATAATTTCAAACTAGAGCTGCGAAAAGGCTAGGGTTAGGAAGAATCTATGAGGAAGATTCTTTGACGGAAAATGAGGTTGAGTTACCTGAAGTAGAGATAGAAGGTAGAACAACAGTGACAGTTGTGCCAACACCAACTTGGCTCTCAACCCGAATTTTACCTTGATGTCTTTCTACAGCTTGCTTGACAATATATAGTCCGATGCCTGTGCCTTTGATGTTACTGACATTAGCAGCACGTTCAAAGGGCTGAAACAGTCTTGTCAGATACTCAGGAGGCATTCCCAAACCTTGATCTTGGATCTGGAATATTGCCTGTTCGGGCTCACAGATCAGCCTGAGGCTGACTGTACCACCTTGAGGTGAATATTTAATAGCATTAGAGAGCAAATTGTTGAGGATATGCTGTAACAACGTTTTATCTAAATTCATTTCAAGCCCATCGCCTTGGCTTGTAAAGCTAAGCTGGCACTTGCCAGTAGCAGTTGTTTGAAAGCTTTCGATTAATTCTCGACAAAAAGTAATGGCATTGATGGGAGCAGGATTGAAGGGAAGCTTGTTCGACTCGGATTGATAGGTTGCTAATAGCTCTTCGATTTGCCCCGTCATGCTTTTGATGGCTGTTTGAATTTGGGCAAAATGTTTAGATTTTTTGGCTTCGGATAGTTTTTGGTCATATCGCTGTAACAAATCTAACGACATGAGAATACTAGTGAGCGGGGTGCGAAGATCGTGAGCGACTGTAGCTAGAAAGCCAGATTTCAGTTCATTAAGGCGTTTTTCTTCATTAAGGATGGCTCGAACTTTAGTATCTTCCTCATGTTTGCACAACGCGATCGCGAGCGTTGTCCGAATATCCTCCGGTTTGGCTGGCTTTGTGAGATAGCCATAAGCAGCAGTCAGTCCGGCTTGCCTGAGGGTAACGTCATCACTATAAGCGGTTAAGTAAATGACTGGAATATCGTAGTTACGAATGCTTGCCGCCGCCTCTATCCCACTCATCTCCCCTCTGAGTTTAATATCCATGAAAATCAGATCGGGTGGATTTTCTCGAACTTGCTCGATCGCAGCTTCCCCTGTATCGACAATCGCCGTTACACTGTATCCCAAGTGTTCCAAATTGTCCGAGAGGTCATAGGCAGGAATGAGTTCGTCCTCAACAATGAGGATTTTCTTGACTGGCGTCATGGCTGGTGTAACCTCTCACTTTATTCCATTTGGGTAAAAGTCAATTGAAAACGGGTGCCATTACAGCGGACTACATCAAAGGTTGCTCTGAGTTGTTGAACGAGAATTTGCACTAACCTCATCCCTAAGGATGATGCTTTTTGCCCATTTGAGTCAGATGGTAGACCTACTCCATTATCGCTAACAATTAAATGCAGCTTTTGATCGGAAGTTTGATAAAAATTAACGCACACTCTCCCTGACTGTCTGCCCTTAAACGCATGTTTCAATGCATTGGTTAACAATTCATTAATAATTAAACCTGTAGGGATTGCCGTCTCAAGGTTTAATTCCACTGGTTCTGCTTGAATGTCGAGTGTGATTACATCGTGATTGAGATTAGAAGCTGCAAACAAGTTTTTGACGAGACGGTGAATATATTCGGCAAAGTCAATTTTGCCGAAGCTTTTTGATTGATACAGTTGCTCGTGAATCAAAGCCATCGTTTGCAGGCGTTTCTGGCTATCTATTAGCACGTTTTTTAATGCCTCATCTGGGACGAGGCGCGATTGCATATTCAATAAGCTATGAACCACGTTTAAGTTGTTTTTGACGCGGTGATGGATTTCCCTGAGCAAGAGCTCTTTTTCAGCAAGAGATGCTTTAAGTTGTTCTTCTGCCTGTTGGCGTAAGCGAAGCTCTTCATAGATATGACTGATATCTTCAATCACACCAATGTTGTATTTGATAACACCTTCAGCATCTCGCACTGGGGATACCGTCAAATTCACCCATTGACTTTGACCATCTTTACGGATAAAGCGTTTTTCCAGCGAAAATGAAGAAATTTTACCCGATACCAGTTGATGCACCAATGTTAAATCTGCTTCTCGGTCATCAGGATGAGTAATTTCTGAGAACGTCCGTGCCAATAGCTCTGCTTGAGTGTATCCTGTCAGGTCACAGAAACGTTGGTTAACTTGAAGAAATTG
>CBKWLJ010000587.1:0-4982 GCA_966675205.1 uncultured bacterium | reverse complement strand
TAGAACAGCTCAATCAGATTCTGGAACAAAAGGCGAGAGAACGGGTATCCAAACCCTCGCCACAACCGCAAGAATCAGAACCAGGGCAACAAGAACTAGCATTCGTCGGTGCAGAAGGTTCCCACGAACAGAGTAACGGGAATGGCAGTAACCAGCCGAAAGGAGATTTGAGCGTGTGGGATAACGTGATCGAAATACCAGACGCCAAACCAAAACCCGCTTCGATGCCAGAACCTAGTAACGGCATCCAGAAAGGGCGAAAAATAATGAATACGGCTGGAATGAAAATCCTCAAAGAGTGTGAGGGGCTTTATCTCAATGCCTATAAATGTCCGGCGGGAGTGTGGACAATTGGCTACGGTTGCACTGAGGGAGTTCGGCCTGGAATGAGTATCACCGAACCTGAAGCAGAGGCGATGTTGAGGAAAGAGCTAACGAAGTTTGAAGAGGGTGTAGAACGTGTACTTGGTCACATTCCTCTCAATGAGAACCAGTTCAGTGCTCTCGTTAGCTTAACTTACAATTGCGGTTTGGGTGCAGTCGCAGAAGGCACCACAATTCGACGCAAGCTGGAAGCTAGAGATTATCAGGGTGCTGCGGATGGATTCCTCTTATGGAACAAAGGAGGAGGACGGGTGCTGCCAGGATTGGTGAAGCGCCGAGAGATGGAAAGAAAGCTATTTCTGAGTGAGGTTTAACTTAATTATGGATAACGAATACCCAGATCGTGCTGAGCGCTACACAGAATCTTATCCAGATTCTTACAGAGATAGGATGCCTCGTTCAGATGTTGACATGCTAGTAGAACGGCTTGATCGGCTAATTGTTGCTATGGAAAAGCAACAGGAAAGCCACGATCGCTTAATGAGCATGATAGAACGGCAGATGACGGTGATTGAGAGGCTACTTTTGCGGTAGTCTCAGGGGAAGGTTAGTATCGGTGTAATGCAAGCGGTTGATATTTTAATTCTCTCCAACGGGCCAGGAGAAGTGACAACCTGGGTACGTCCTGTAGTTAAAGCTTTACGGCAACAACTAGGGGATAATAGTGCTGTAGTCCGTATCTCAGTTGTCCTATCCCCTTGCCCTAATGCAACAGGGAATGAAGCTGCGATCGCAAAATCTTACCCAGAAGTTGATCGAGTTCAGGGTGCACAACATTTCTTTAGGTTTTTACTGTGGGGAAAAACCGCCGAAAATTGGGACTGGCGGGATAAGGGAGTTGTTGTCTTCTTAGGTGGCGACCAATTTTTCCCCGTCATCATTGGCAAACGCTTGAAATATCGCACAGTTGTTTATGCCGAGTGGGATGCTCGTTGGCACGCTTGGATTGATCGATTCGGTGTAATGCAAGCGAAGATGATTGCCGATGCTCCGAAACAGTATGCCCACAAATTGACTGTTGTCGGAGATTTGATGGCAGATGTGGGGTTGAACAGGGAAGAAGGGTCACAAGTTAACAAGTTGCAGGTTGAAGAAGGGTTGCAAGTTAGCAAGTTGCAAGTTGAACCTTCAACCTTCAAACATCCAAACCTTCAACCTCCAACCTTCAAACATCCAAACCTTCAACCTTCAACCTTCAAACCTTCAACCGAACTCATCGGTATACTGCCAGGGTCAAAACCGGCAAAACTAGCTCAGGGTGTACCATTAACGTTAGCGATCGCAGAATGTATTCATACCATTAGACCTCAAACTCGCTTTGTTATTCCTGTTGCTCCCACTTTAGAAGTATCAACCCTGGCACGCTTTGCTAACCCCCAGCACAATTCCCTGATTCAGCCGTTTGGGTGGGTAGAAGCTGAACTCGTTATCCCAGAAACTGATAGCAGTTCTTCCAGTGAGGTTGAATTAGAGGAAGCGACCCAAGAATCTACACGCTTCAAATCCAACATCCAACATCCAACATCCCTTCAGCGACCTTTTCTCCAAACCCCTACTGGGTTATGTATAGAACTCTGGAAAGAGTTTCCTGCCCATGATTTGTTATCTCAATGCCATTTATGCCTAACCACGGTGGGTGCTAATACCGCAGAGTTAGGGTCTTTAGCTGTGCCGATGATTGTCTTGCTGCCCACTCAGCAATTAGACGCAATGCGAGCTTGGGATGGGCTACCTGGTCTTTTGGTTCGCTTGCCAGGAATTGGGCAGGGCTTAGCCAAATTAATTAATTGGATTATTATAAAACAGATTTTGCGGCAGGGACGGCTTTTTGCATGGCCTAATATTTGGGCAAAGCAAGAGATTGTGCCGGAACTATTGGGACAACTCCAGCCTGCTGAGGTGGCACAACGGGTGCTCGACTATCTAGAACATCCAGAGAAGTTAGAAGAAATGCGATCGCGCCTGCGTCAAATTCGGGGTCAGCCAGGTGCAGCGCAAAAACTCGCTCAACTCGTGCGAGAAGAACTTTGCCAAGCTTAAATTAGGGCAGGAATTGAGCTAACTGACCAACTTGTCAACTTTCAACTTTCTAACTTTCAACCCGGCTTAATTCGACTGCCCATCCCGACGCCCTAGCTCGTAAACTCCACAACCCATACAGGCTAAGATACCCATACTAATCGACCAACTGCGACCTAAACTCAGTTCAACACCCCAATTGCATAATCCGCCGACAAGTAAAAAGGGAACGATACTAAACACTGAGGCGTAAAAAGCATTTTGTGCCTCTCTACCCTTGCGAGTCTTTTCAAATTCCTCAGCTGAAATGTAGAGAGAACGCTCGGCAAAGTTAAACCAGCGATTGAGTTGTTCCATGACCCATCCAGACAAAGGGGAAAAGCCCAAATAGAAGGATAGCGCCCACAGCGCTGCACCTGCGATCGCAGTCGTATCCAGCACGAATCGAAATGGCAATATATCAGTCAGCATAGGTAGAGCAGCGGTAAAGAGCAGAAAATTAACGGCTATTTAGGAATCTTAACAAAACCCTAGAAAAGGAGGAATACCGCAACATCTCTCCTGGGTTGGTGTAGCTGCTCCCACGTCTAGGACAATACAACTACAAAAAAGTGGTGGCAGAGCCGATTCATAGAGTAAGATCCTGCGAGGAATTATTTGTGTGAGAGTAAAAATCCATCCAGAAACTCTCACCCCTCTTGCGCCAAGTAAAAAAAGTCCATGAGTTGTCTTGGGTGCTTGCTACTAAAAAATAGCAGTCACAAACCATTAGTAGAGAAGAAATGCAACAAGTCTCTAAGGCTAGCCGGAACCAACAGCACAAGAATTTGCGCTCTAAACTTCTAAATTTAACTTTGCTGAGTTTAATGGGTTTCATCACCATGGCGAGCATTGCCAACCTTCGCGGTGAAGCTATGGCAGAACCTTCAGTTTCCGTAGCCAGCCGTAATTCCTGGCAAGGCGGTTCCTTTCCCGTAGAAAACTTTCAAACTTATACCTCTGGCTTCGGCTACCGTCGCTCTGCTACAGGAGGTGGAGGATGGGAATTTCATGGAGGCTTAGATCTTGCCGCTCCTGACGGAAGCTACATTCGCAACTGGTGGACTGGCCAGATTATAGAAGTTTCGGATAATACTGCCTGCGGCACCTCAGTCAAGATTCAATCAGGCGAGTGGACTCATGTCTACTGCCATATGAAAGGACATGTAGGAACTTCCGAGGGGCGTCGTTATTTAATCGATCGCACAGGGGGTATTCTTCTATGGGTGGGTCAACAAGTCCCATCAGGAGCCAGAATTGGTCGAGTGGGGATGACCGGTCGTACCACCGGTCCTCATCTCCATTGGGGGATAAAATATGCCAACAAATACGTAGACCCAGCACTAGTCCTGCGGGCGATGTACAGCCAACAAGTTAGCTCGGGGTCGGGAGTCAGTTACGCACAAAACCGCGATTAAAGCCACTAAGAGCTTAAGTTAACAATTCGTAATTCGTAATGGACTTCGTCGCCGCTAAGAAAAGCTTCATTGACCTATTATTTGGCAATTTAAGCTTCACTCATAGCAGTCGCCACCATTGTTAGGACACTTTTCTATTCCCTATTCAGGAGTTCCCCGTTCCCTTGCAAGCCAAATATAATGTCCTAACCCCTATGTCTGTTGCTATAACAGCAGACAATCTGAGAGGTCGGGAACGGGAAACCCGTCTTTAATTACGAATTACGAATTTACAATTACAAATTATTCATTCCCCTCACCCTGAAACCACCAGAGTCTCCCCTGGCGACTGGGTATGTTGATCGAGAATTTCCACTAACTGGTCGCCGTCAATGGTTTCTTTCTCAATTAACAGCTCCACTAATTGGTCAACAACTTCGCGATTGTCGCGGATAATTTGACGAGCTTTTTGGTGGCAGTAGTTGACAATTTCTTGTACTTGTGCATCAATTCGAGCGGCAATCTGTTCTGAGTACTCCGATCGCGGTGCTGTCCAGCCGTTACCGAGAAAGACTTCTCCGTTGGGCTCTTCTAAGGTGAGAGGGCCTAAATCACTCATACCAAAGCGAGTCACCATCTGCCGTGCTAAGGAGGTTACGGTTTGCAAATCGCCACCTGCCCCCGTCGTCACTTCAGCGTCACCAAAAATTTCTTCTTCGGCCGCCCTACCTCCTAATGCCGCTGTGATGCGATCGAGCAGTTGAGCACGAGACACTAACCCCTGCTCTTCATTCGGAGTAAACCAGGTCAGTCCACGCGCTTGTCCACGAGGAATCAAAGTCACCTTTTGTACAGGGTCATGGTGGGGTAAGACAGTACCGATAACAGCGTGACCAATTTCGTGATAAGCAATCAAACGCTTGCTCTTACTATCCACCAAGGGGGTGCCTTCCATTCCGGCAACAACCCGATCAACGGCGTCGTTGATTTCCAACATGGTAATTGCTTCTTTGCGGCGTCTGGCGGTGAGAATGGCTGCTTCATTGAGTAGGTTGGCTAAGTCAGCGCCAGTAAAGCCAGGAGTACGCCGTGCGATCGCTTCTAAAGAAACGTCAGGAGCAATTCGTTTGTTCCGGGCGTGAA
>CBKWLJ010000586.1:0-4996 GCA_966675205.1 uncultured bacterium | reverse complement strand
CCTTTTCCATTATTGGCGATAATGGAAGCATCCGAATTACTCAATCCCAGGTTTTGCTCGGATTAGAAATTGCTGTATTAGAGGAAGCTTTAGTTCGTAGTCGCGAGGCAGATCAATCTCAAGTCGGTGGTTGGTTATTAACGAAGTTTCAGCAGTCATCAATCTAGCTGCACCGCTCAATCGCTAGCGTTGTGCGATTAAATTCTTTCATAATGGGTTATGGATGAGACGGTAGAGGCACGATAATATCGTGCCCATCATGTGGTACATGGAACTAAGAACAGCTATAGTGCGATCGCCTTTAATATTTCTCTTAGCTTTGGTTGTCTTGGGCTTTTGGCAACTTACACTTGACCTCAAATTCAAAGTTACTCTCTGCTGAACCCTCGGTTACAAAAGGAATACCTGTTTTACCGCCTAACTTAATACCAAATTTAATCGTTACTTCTTCAATTTCCGCTTCACTAAAATTCTTAAATGCGCCTATTGCTAACTTCGTATAGCCGCGAATTTTTTTATGAATTTCCTGTATCTGAACCATTACTACGTCTTTCGGCGCATACGTTTCATAGTCACTATCTCCTGCCGATGATGGGACTTCAATCGTTGGCAGTTCTGATGGAGTCTTGGATTGAACAAAGACTTCGATCGCTTCATCACCGTCTTGAATAATCAGGTGTTCTATCTCTGACATTGATAATTTCCAGTTTGGCAGGTTGTGAGTATCCTCGGCTATCTTAGTTCTTAGTTAACCTGCTCGTCAGCCCTGTTATCCCAGACTATTGAATATGGCTCGATATGCCCTTGTGGCGGGAATTGCCAAATACAGCAATCCGCTACTGCCGCCTTTGAGCAAAACAGCAACCGATGCAGCAGCAGTAGCTGAGGTATTGAAACAACATGGCAGTTTTCGAGTAACTCTGTTGAATGGGGAAGTGACTGCAAAGCAACTCGCTGACGCCTTAAAAACACTTCTACTAGAACAGGCAGTTAAGAATGAGGCGTTAATTTATTTCACTGGGCATGGCATTACGGGAGTGACGGGAGTTGATAGTCTAGAACAACCGCAAGGATATTTAGCAGCGTCTGATTGCAACGTTACCAAAGCTGGTGAGCAGTGGATGGTTAGGGGGGGTGGTATTTCGCTCAATGGACTTAATCAGCTTATTAAGCAATCAGATTTAAGTAATTTGGCGGTAATTTTTGATTCATGCCATAGTGGGGAATTTTTAGAGCGTGGTTTGGTAGAAAATGCTCTGACAGTCTTTAGGTCGCGACAAGATTATTATCTCATCACAGCTTGCCGGAGATTTGAGCAAGCATGGGCGAAAAAAAGTGAGCGACATAGTGTGTTTACTGGCGCTTTATTAGCAGGATTGGCCCCAGAGAGGGCAGGAGATAATGGTCAAATTACAGTCGATCGCCTGTTTGATTTCATTGCCAGTGAATTGAGCCATAGCCGCCAAGAACCCATTCGTATGGGAGTGGGGCGATCGCTTACTTTAGTCCAGTATCCACCTAAAAAGACGGCAGTAGTTGTCGATGAAACTTGTCCTTATCAAGGATTGCAGGCTTTTGGTAAGGAACAGGCGCGTTTCTTTTTTGGGCGGGAGAAGGTTATTCAGTTGCTCATGGAAAAGTTGGGACAAGCCAATTTTGTGCCAATTATTGGGGCGTCGGGGAGTGGTAAATCTTCAGTAGTTCGGGCGGGATTGATTCCTCAGTTGGAGAAGAATGGCTGGCGAGTATTGGAACCAATTTTGCCAGGAGATGAGCCGCTAGCTGAGTTGAAAGCTGTCTTGATTAAGCTGTTTGGAAGAACTGAAGGGCGAGAGGTTTATTCTCGGATTAAGATGGAGGGTTTACGTCCGGTATTTGAGCGACTTTCCGATTCAGAGCGATTGTTGATGGTGGTAGATCAATTTGAAGAGGTGTTTACGCTTTGTCCGAAGGAAGAGGAGAAACGCCAGTTTATTGAATTGCTGACTCAAGTTGCTGAGATTCCTAACTCGCGTTTGGCGATTGTAACAACGATGCGGGCAGATTTTCTCGAACCTTGTTTGAGTTATGAATCGCTGACGACGTTGATTCAAAATGAGGCTGTGTATATGCCTCCTTTATTAGGGGCGGAGTTGGAGGAGGCGATCGCAACTCCTGCAAATCTTCAAGGTTATAGCTTTGGGACTGGGTTACTAGGAGCCATCCTGCAAGATGTGGGTCAAGAGAAAGAATGCTTGCCCCTGTTGCAGTTTGCCCTAACGGAACTTTGGGAGAAACGCGATCGCGAAAAACATCAGCTAACAGTAGAACAATATCGGGCGATGGGGGGAGTTCCTGGGGCACTGAACGATCATGCAGACAAGATTTACACGTTCAAGGATTTTCTCGAAGAGTCTCCTCAGCAAGAGCGATCGCCTCAAGAGCAGGAATGGATTCAGCGAATATTCCTGAAGCTGGTGCGAACGGGTGAGGGGATTAAGGATACCAGGCAGCGGCAGCCCAAAGCCAAACTGTTAACCATTAGTGGTAGCAGCGTAACCAGTCATGTTCTAGAAGACTTGATTCAAGGACGCTTGTTGGTAACAGGACAAGAGGGAGATTTAGTTAATTTAGCTCATGAAGCTTTGATGGAAGGTTGGGAGAGGTTTGATGAATGGCGTAAGGAAAATCGGGAACTAAGACGGCTGATTGATCGAGTGGAAGATGCTCTAGAAGAATGGCAACAAAAGTCTCAGGATGATTCTTACCTTATGTCGGGAGGGCTACTGTCTGAGGTACAGAAGTATTGGTCAGTCTTGAAGTTAGATTTGTCCTTCAGGGCTGGAGACTTCTATAGACGCAGCGAATACTATTGGCAACAGCAAGAAGCCGCTCTCAAGCAGGCTGAGATAGCCAAACGCCAGTTCTTAGCAAATACCAGCCATGAATTACGCACACCGCTTAACGGAATCATCGGTGCCCTCGCAATCATTTTAGATGGTATGGCAGACAACCCCGAAGAGGAACAAGAATTTCTTCAAGACGCTCACAGATCAGCCCTGCATCTACTTGACATCATTAATGACATCCTGGATATTGGCAAGATTGAAGCGGGCAAAATGGAGCTGGAGATGGGTCCAGTCGTACTCGATGAACTGATGAATGCTACCAGGAATTTTACTCAGAATCAGGCGAAACAAAAGAACCTGAGTTTTAATATCGAGTTACCTGGCATCTTCGATAAAGTGATCCTTTACGGAAACTACCAACGGTTGTTGCAGGTGATGTTAAACCTGGTTGGCAACGCCATCAAATTTACCCATGAAGGTGGGGTAACAATTGGTGCTGAGTTAATCAAGAAAAAGGTAACGTTTAAAGAGCAAGAACTACCTGGATTGGTAAAAATCCGAGTGGCAGATACCGGTATTGGTGTTTCGTTAGACAAGCAAGAGCGATTGTTTCAATCATTCAGCCAGGCCGATGGTTCCGCCACCCGCCAATATGGTGGTATGGGTTTGGGACTGGCTATCTCCCAAAGCTTGGTTGAGACGATGGGTGGTGTAATGAATTTTTACAGTATCGGAGAGGGCTTAGGTTCTACAGTCACATTTACAGTTGGATTGTACCAGAATCCAACATATTGTGCCGCTACCCCTGAACAAAGTTAGCGATCGCTCTGCCGTAGACTCAAAAACTCAATCACCTCACACATCCATTAGCACTACCAACGTCTCAAGCAACGCTATTCTTTAAATATCAGTTACTTGGTAAGTATGATAACGATTGAAGACAATCAGTTGTATGATTATCCTCGTCGAGATTTGCATGATATCCAAGCTTATCTCGAAAGAGTTTTAGAAATTATCGAGTTAGAATCTTTTGATACTGCTGTTTGCTCTGCTGTATTTATAGCCGAAGCAGTAATGCGTTCGATCGCAGAACGTTACTTGATCGACTTTGAGACAAAGCCTCCAAAGGAACTCGTTCATACATTTCATGATCAGAGCTTAATTTCTCAAGAGAATTGCCAGACATTGACCCAATCAATTGATATCCGTAATACAGTAATGCACGAGAGAGAAAAAGTAGTCGTTGATTCTAGCTTTGCTCATCAAGTTGTTGAAGTAGTACAGCATATTTTCAGCCAAATGAATACATTCAGATAATAGAAATCTCTGCCTATCAAAAAAAAGTTTTACTACAATTATGAGCCAAAATACCCCTCTCCTCGTTGCTCAAATCACCGACACCCACCTATTTGCCGACCCTAACCAGGAAAAAAAAGGAATAGTAACAGCCAAGTCTCTCCAATCTGTTATAGAACGTGTCGAGCAACTACAACCTCAACCTGACTTGCTGCTCCTCACTGGAGATTTATCTCAAGACGAAACCCCTGAATCTTATCAACATTTGTACAACTGGTTGAGTCCTCTATCCATTCCTACTTACTGGGTTCCAGGCAACCATGATGACGCATCACTCATGGAGCAACATCTGGCTCAAGAACCTTTCTTTCCCCACAAATCTTTTCAACTCGGAGGCTGGCAATTTATACTCCTCAACTCCGCTATTCCTGGCTGTGTTTATGGAGAACTATCGTCACAAAGCTTAGAATGGCTGGAGCATCAACTCCAAAAAGCCAGTAATTTACCTACTTTAATTGCCACACACCATCCACCTCTTTTTGTCAACTCGGATTGGATAAACAACATCAGCCTACAAAACCCAGACGACTTATTAACTATCCTTGAGCGTTACCCTCAAGTGCGGTTGGTCATCTTTGGTCATATTCATCAAGACTTTTACCGTGAACGCCAAAGAATCCACTACTTTGGCACTCCCTCAACAGGCGTTCAATTTTCACCTAATCTTCAAGAGTTTCAAATCGATTCATTACCCCCTGGATTTCGCCTATTTAATCTCTATCCTGATGGCACTTGGGAAACAAAAGTAGAGCGAGTCATACCGAGTTGCGTTCAAACATAGTAGTTGAGACAGACGCGGGGACGCGGGGACA
>CBKWLJ010000585.1:0-4996 GCA_966675205.1 uncultured bacterium | reverse complement strand
TTTTTAATTAATTTCACATTAGCCATTAGTTAAGCTGCTATGCATAGGTTGGCGCATTTTTAGGTAAGGAATTTGCAGAAAATAAAAGGGGTGAAGGGTTTTATCAAATAACCTTTTCCCCTTTCTTCTGTCTCCCAAAGTGGACTGGAGAGTTTTCCTCCCCTCACCAGAGTGCAGATTGTCAGCACGACAGCTTAATACCCATGACCGAACACTGATGACTAATGACTCTACATCTTTTCCCAGATGCACCCATAAACTTGGAGCTGATTTAGCGGCAACTCCTAGTATAAAAATTAGCCTGGATAGTGAAATTGTGTTCTACCAGAGTTTCCAAGGAGCCTTACCACTGTTCCACAATTCATTCAGATAATTCTTGTCTCGTAAAGTATCCATAGGTTGCCAAAAACCAAAATGTCTGTAAGCTGACAGTTGATCGCTGGCTGCCAGCTTTTCTAAAGGGTCTTTTTCCCAAACAGTAGAATCATCAGCAATGTAGTTAATGACTTCTGGTTCTAAAACAAAATATCCCCCATTAATCCAAGCTCCGTCCAGATCTTCTTTTTCTCTAAAGCTACTAACTTTATCTTGATCTTTAAAGCCTAGCGCTCCAAAGCGCCCTACGGGTTGGGTTGCCGTCAGGGTTGCTAATGTCTTTTGTGATTTGTGAAATTCAATTAGTTCTTTGATATTGACATCTCCAACTCCATCCCCGTAAGTGAAGCAAAAAGTTTCATTGCCAATATGGTCTCTTACTCGTTTGAGTCGTCCTCCTGTCATTGTATTGTCACCGGTATCAACCAATGTGACTCGCCAGGGTTCCGCATAGCCACAATGAACGTTCATTTGATTAAATCGCATGTCAAAGGTGACATCAGACATGTGTAAGAAATAGTTGGCAAAGTATTCCTTAATAACATAACCTTTGTACCCGCAGCAAATAATAAAATCATTAATGCCATAGGTTGAGTAGATTTTCATGATGTGCCAAAGAACTGGCTTGCCACCAATCTCAACCATAGGCTTTGGCTTGATAGATGTTTCTTCACTGATGCGAGTACCAAGACCTCCAGCAAGAATCACGGCTTTCATGGAATTACCTCTTAATTTTCAACAAGATTCGTTAGCACCAAAATCAGATAGGAAAAAGCTGAAAGTTACTTGCACAAATAACAGAATAGACTTCTTTCTCAATCAGAAGCAAGGGTTTGGGTTTTGTAAACAGCAAGCAGTAGATCATGACTAAAATTCTTGCAAAACTCAATTTTTGCACCTAACTCTAGCCTTTATAACCTTTTTTTTTGCTAATTAGCCAAACAAAAAGATGTTTACTGGCTCGTACCGCTAACCTCCACGGGAAAGAGGAAGTGGTACAGGGGGCTATATACCAATGGAGACAGCTCAAGGAAATAGTTGTGATTACAAGAGCTAGAGCATCACTGTGAACAAACAGATTCTCTCAGAGTGCCACCTTAGAATGAGTATGGCTTTGGCAAAAAACATCCGTGTAGAATTAGCGCCTCAGTTGTGCGCTCAAATGAATTCGGAGTTGAGTAAGGTATATCCATCAGGAGGCGCGATCGCTGTCTCCTCAATCAGAATGGGTGTTTCACCCAGAACCAAGAGCTTTTTAGTTCTCCCCAGAGAAAATCTTCTGCTCGGTTATCAATACTCAAAAGTTCGCTAATTTCTGTATCCAGCACTACGATTTGTCTTTCCATGGCACTCTTAGGCGTGTTATTTTTGAAACCAGAGATAATATCGTAGTTCAACCAATAGGAATGTCTACCATGAACCCTAATCGCAATACTCAACTACAACAAGCTGCTGCTGCTCATCGCGCGACTCTACGCAAAAGTTTGGAACATCGCCTAGAAGTGGCTAGAGCTAAGGGAGACGAAACCTTGATTCGTCAGTTAGAGCAAGAAGCCCACTACCTCCGCTTGGACTAAAGTTTTTAACAAAAGCTATCTTGGCACCAGAGATCTTATCAAGTCTGGGAATGTCATGAAACCTTAACAGGGATATCAGTACAGAATGGTGATATCCCTTTTTAGTTGCCGATTCAGAGGTGGCTGGATTGGAAATAGGCGTCTTCGAGTCAGGAGTCAGAATTCTTCTTTGAGATTGTTTTCCATCCATTCGTTGTGAACTCGGTTTATGGGTGCCTAATTTGTAATTTGTATGAATTACGTGGCGAAGCTTATCGTGTCGCAATTCCTAGGAATTAGGAATTATTGAGTCCAGTATCTTGCCACACTCTTTGCATCGACTTCCCTAGAGGCAGCCTGCATTTTTGAGATGGTTATACTAGTGGTGGCAGTAAAAGCGATCGCACTCTCCCTACTAGGTTCGCGTGGAAGGAAATGTCGATAAGAGAACTACTGATTGATTCCTGGCAAGCTTGGGAAGTTCACAGTGGCTGGATAGCCTGGAATCTGTTTCTGGCTTTTATCCCATTGGTCTTGAGTTTTTGGCTATTTCGTAGAAAATCCCAATCACGCTCAGTTGTATGGTGGGTAGCGTTTTTGGTTTTCATTGCCTTTTTACCCAATGCCCCCTATCTTCTCACAGATATCATTCATCTGATTGAGGCTATCCGTGACTATTACTCAGTGTGGATTATCACCCTGGTTCTTATTCCCCCACACCTAATCGCAATCCTGGCAGGCTTTGAAGCCTACGTTGTGTCTATATTAAACCTCAATCACTATTTAAAGTACCAAGGAGTTGGACGGTTTATCCTGTGGGCTGAGTTAATGACTCACGCTGTATCTGCTGTTGGTATCTATTTAGGTCGATTTAAACGCTTCAACAGTTGGGATTTTATTACTCAACCGGGTGATTTAGCCATGACAGTCTTTGATGATTTAACGGCTAAACGCCCAGTGCTAGTTATGGTAGTGACATTTGTTGTCCTGACTGTATCGTACTGGATTATGAAGCAAGTAACGCTGGGATTAATACTGAGATTTCGCCAAAGTCAACTCGGCAGAAGTGTCCGCAGAAAATTTAGAAAGACCGATACAGACCCCTCAACACCACTTTAACCAGAACCTGAGAACATTTCTGTCCCTATCAGGTGATCAGAAATTTTTTATCATGGGTAGTAAATCCATCAAAAACAAGGTTGAAACTATTCCAGCGCGGTGAAAATAACCCACCCGTCCAAAAAGGTTAAAACAAATATTAATGCCCACCTACTTAGCTGTTATTGTTGCTTGAATTTATATTTTTGAAACCCATAAAATTGAATGAATGCTCAGCGATATGTTATTGGAATAGATATTGGTACCACCAGTACCAAATCTGTTTTATTTACGGAAAAAGGTGAGACAGTTTGTAAGCATAGTTTAGGGTATCCCTTATATGCACCCACCCCAGAAGCAGCGGAACAAGACCCTGAAGAAATCTTTGCAGCGGTTATTACCACGATAAAAACGGTTGTTGCTAGCAGTGGCATCGACCCGTCTAAACTGCTCTGTTTGTCCTTTGGCACTGCTATGCATAGCTTGATTGCCGTTGATGCTCAAGGACATCGACTGACTAGGAGCATTACTTGGGCTGATAACCGCAGTGCTAAGTGGGCTTTAAAAATAAAACAAGAGCAGCAAGGGCACCAAATCTATTTGAGAACGGGAACTCCCATTCATCCCATGTCCCCTTTGGTGAAACTGGTTTGGTTGCAAAACGAACATCCTCAAATCTTTGAGAAAACGGCAAAATTTATTTCTATTAAAGAATTCATTTTTTATCGATTTTTTAAGCAGTATATTGTTGATTACTCCATTGCCTCAGCCATGGGTTTACTAAATTTAAAAAACCTCGACTGGGACAAAGAAGCTCTCTCAATTGCAGGGATTACCGCAGCACAACTATCGGAGTTGGTGCCAACTACGCACATCTTGAAACCCATTCAGTCAGAAGTTGCTCGATCGCTAGGCATTCCAGCAGAGATTCCTACAGTCATCGGTGCAAGTGATGGCGTATTGTCCAATTTAGGCTTAGGAGCGATCGCACCCGGACTTGTCGCTGTTACCGTTGGTACGAGTGGGGCCGTGCGGGCAATAGTCGATCACCCAATCACAGACCCTCAAGCGCGATTATTTTGCTACCCTCTCACTGAGAATTATTGGGTGATTGGAGGTGCAGTTAACAACGGTGGAATTGCCTTGCGCTGGGTGCGCGATCAGCTAACGGATACAGAAGTCAGGGCAGCTCAACGGTTGGGAAAAGACCCTTATGATTTGATCACCATGCTCGCCCAAACGGTTCCTCCTGGCTCAGAGGGACTGATGTTCCATCCTTACTTGATGGGAGAGCGATCGCCTTTTTGGGATGCTAATGCCAGAGGTTCCTTTTTCGGTCTTAATTTGAGCCACAGTAAAGCCCATCTGGTACGAGCTGTATTAGAAGGCATTGTGTTCAATTTATTCCTGGTTTTAGAGGCACTAGAATCCTTAACAGGCCAAGCCAAAACCATTCAAGCCACGGGTGGGTTTGCGCGATCGCATTTTTGGCGGCAACTGATGGCAGATGTCTTTGATCGAGAAGTGAGTGTACCCGAACAGTATGAAAGTTCTTGCTTAGGAGCAGCCGTATTAGGGCTTTACGCCCTCAAAAAAATCTCATCTTTCGATCTCATTTCTGAGATGATTGGCACAACCCATCAACATCAACCCATCACCGCTCACGTTGAAACCTACAAAAAGATGCTCCCCATTTTCACTCGCCTTCTGGAACGCTTCCAAAAAGAGTATGAAAGCCTTGCTCAACTTCAAGCTGAATTAACACAAAAGTAGCCCTTTTTCTAACATTTTTCCTTTGGTTGCAAGGCTTTGGCTTGAAAATAGGAGTCTGGAGAGTCAGAATTCTCCGAGTCAAAATTCAGGAGAGGGAATTTTTCATTTTTTCGTTGTACGCTTTCCTCGCGTGGGTGGTTGGCTGAAGTACTGGCAGCACTTGCCTACCGGAAGGAAGATGAACTGAAGCATTG
>CBKWLJ010000584.1:0-5012 GCA_966675205.1 uncultured bacterium | reverse complement strand
TACAATGCCACTCAATAAACATGATACTGCTCTGATCAGAGACTTGAAGTATCAGTCAAATACTTTAATTTTTATCTATATCTTTGTTGGACTATTAGGGTTGATATTATCTTTGATTTTGAATATCAATCCTTATTTCAAGATATTTATAGCTTTTTTGTCGGGATTTCTTATAGGGATTTCAGGAGAAAAATTAGTAACAAAACGTATACGCAAGATAGCGTTTGATTTACTCGATAGAGAAAGAAATGAATGAAAAATTGATGAAGACAGCTACCCGTTTCTACTTTCTCATACCGAGCTACATTCAAAGAACTAAATTGCTCTCCCCCAGTAGGGCAACCACAGGGGAATTACCCTCACCATTAATGAACGACGCTCTACCTACATCTTTGGCGATCGCTTTTCTCCTTAAGCAAAATTTTCGATTTCCCTCTTGATTCTCCAGTCGGCTGGAGAATGCAACATAGGGGTAGATGCAAGTTAGATAGACCCTTGCTGAGGAATTGATGTTTTAAATAAGGAGAGATGCGATGGATAACGCAACGCTCAAACTCCGAGGAATGGGTTGTGCTTCCTGTGCAAAGAGTATCGAAGAGGCGATTAGCTCTGTGCCAGGGGTTGAGGAATGTCAGGTTAACTTTGGTGCAGAACAAGCTACTGTCACCTATGATTCGCGAAGAACGAATTTAGAAGAAATTCAAAACGCCGTCGCTACAGCAGGATACTCTGCCTACCCCCTCCACGAAGAAGATTTTCTGCATGGGGATGATGATGCTGAAAAAGCAACTCGCCTAGCAGAATCGCGTGCCTTGACGCGCAAGGTTTGGATAGGTGGCGTCGTCAGTATTGTACTAGGAGTTGGGTCACTCCCGATGATGACGGGACTCAGTCTACCCTTTATCCCAACGTGGCTGCACAATCCCTTGTTGCAGTTAGTGCTAACTACGCCAGTGCTGTTTTGGTGTGGAGCATCCTTCTTTATCAATGCCTGGAAAGCCCTCAAACGCCATGCCGCAACGATGGATACCTTGGTTGCAATTGGTACAGGTGCGGCCTATCTTTATTCTCTTTTTCCCACCTTCTTTTCTGAATATTTCACGAGTAGAGGACTATCGGCTGATGTGTACTACGAAGCTGCTACGTTCATCATCACTCTGATTTTGCTGGGACGATTGCTGGAAAATCGCGCCAAGGGACAAACTTCAGAAGCCATCCGTTCTCTTGTGGGATTGCAAGCTAAAACTGCTCGTATCATTCGCAGGGGTAAAGAGGTAGACATTCCCATTGCTGAAGTGGTGGTGGGAGATGTGATTCTAGTTCGTCCTGGTGAAAAGATTCCAGTAGACGGAAAGATTATTGATGGCTCCTCTACTATTGATGAGGCAATGGTAACGGGTGAAAGTGTGCCCGTGAAAAAACAGCCTGGTGATGAAGTCATTGGGGCTACGATTAACAAAACCGGAAGCTTCAAGTTCCAAGCCACACGAGTGGGGAAAGATACATTTTTAGCGCAAATTGTCAAGCTGGTACAACAAGCGCAAGGCTCTAAAGCACCCATTCAACGATTGGCGGATCAAGTAACCGGATGGTTTGTACCGGCTGTGATTGCTGTTGCGATCGCAACCTTCATAGTCTGGTACAACCTCATGGGGAATGTCACGATGGCGTTAATCACAACCGTGGGCGTTCTAATTATTGCTTGTCCTTGTGCGCTGGGTTTAGCTACACCAACTTCTATCATGGTGGGTACAGGCAAGGGCGCAGAAAATGGCATCCTGATAAAAGGTGCAGAGAGTCTGGAACTCGCACACAAGTTGCAAACGATTGTTCTCGACAAAACGGGCACTATCACCCAAGGCAAGCCGACTGTAACCGACTTCGTGACAGTCAAGGGTACGGCAAATCAGAATGAACTCAAACTTTTGCGCTTAGCGGCATCTGTTGAACGAAATTCAGAACATCCTTTGGCTGAAGCGGTTGTGCAATATGCCCAATCTCAGGGTGTGGAGTTGACTGATGCCCAAGAGTTTGAAGCGATGCCTTCGGCAAGCCACTTCGAGGCTATCGCAGGCAGTGGTGTTCAAGGTTACCTATCCAATCAATTCGTGCAAATTGGGACACACCGTTGGATGAGTGAATTGGACATTGATACCAGCGCTTTGCAAACCCCTTGGGAGCGACTGGAATATCTCGGCAAAACCGTGATTTGGATTGCAGTGAATGGCAAAATTCAGGGGATTATGGGCATTGCCGATGCGGTGAAACCTTCTTCTATCAATGCGATTCGGACTTTACAACGCATGGGATTGTCCGTAGTTATGCTGACTGGAGATAATCGCCGTACCGCTGAAGTGATTGCGCGAGAAGTGGGCATTCAACGAGTTTTTGCCGAAGTTCGCCCTGATCAAAAAGCTGCAACAGTTGAAACACTTCAGTCTGAAGGGAAGATTGTAGCGATGGTGGGCGATGGTATCAATGATGCACCCGCTTTGGCACAAGCCGATGTTGGTATGGCAATTGGTACGGGAACCGATGTTGCGATCGCAGCGAGTGATATTACCTTAATTTCTGGAGATTTACACGGTATCGTCACCGCCATTCAACTGTCTCGCGCCACGATGCGAAACATTAAACAAAACCTCTTCTTTGCCTTCATCTACAACGTAGCAGGAATTCCGATCGCGGCTGGCATTCTCTTCCCTTTCTTTGGTTGGCTACTCAGTCCCATTATTGCAGGTGCCGCAATGGCGTTTAGTTCCGTTTCAGTGGTTACAAATGCACTTCGTCTGCGTAAGTTTCAACCCAAACTGCTGGGTTAAGTGCATCACTAGTTAAAGGAGAAATGACAATGTTTAAGAAGGTTTCGTTTTTCGGAACATTAGCAGGATTCGGATTTCTGTTAGGAGCGATTTCAGGAGCCATTGCCGCAGAAATTCCTGCTTCTCACTCTACTGACTCCACCCACAAAACCACTCAATTCCAACGTATCGAGCAACCCTTAAACAACAAAATTGCGGTGACTCTGGGTGGATTGGGATTAATTGGGTTAGAACTCTGGTGGTTCTTGCAGAGTAAGCCGAAATCTCAGAAAGCCGTGGCAGTCGGTGGAGGTATCCAAGAAGTGACAGTTACTGTTGATGGTGGATATGAACCGAGTCGTATCGTAGTGCAAGCCAGCCAACCTGTGCGGCTGAACTTCTTCCGTAAAGACAAAAGCAGTTGCTTGGAACAGGTACTTATTCCAGATTTTCACATCGCAGTTGATTTAGCACTAAATAAAGTAACTGCTGTGGATTTTACCCCTAACAAAGCAGGAGAATACGCCTTTACCTGCGGCATGAATATGTTTCGCGGTGTAATTCAGGTTGAAGCCCAATCTAGCTCATCCGGCGATCGCGAAAATAGAGAAGAAATTCAACCAGCGCTATCGACTTCTACAGACTTGGTGAGATGAAGATGTTTGGTGGTGTGATAGAAGTACAGTCAGCCAACGATTCTAACCAAGAGAAGTTCTCCACCCAAGCCCTAGCGTGAGTGAGGTAAGAGGAAGCGCCCAGTACAACGGGATTGTTGCATCGGTAACTAGCAACAGAACACATCCGTCTGCAATACCTGTCATTTCTCAAACACTGGGCGAAAATCCTTCTTTCGATATTACCTTTCCCCTTGCCTCTCCAGTTGACTGGAGAATTTAGAATAAGCTTAAGGATTAAATTGAGTATAAAAGTTGTGAAGTATGTTAGCCCAAGAAACACTTAAACAAATTGGTTCAGTTGCCAAGGAAAGTGGCGTACCCATTAAGACAATTCGTTACTATGAAGAACTAGGTTTACTCCAGGCATCAGGGAGAACGGAGGGTGGATTTAGATTATTCAAATCCGATGTTTTTGCCCGCTTAAGTTTTATCAAACGCGCCCAAAGCTTGGGATTGAGCTTATCAGAAATCAAGGAATTTTTAGCTGTCCATGACCAAGGTGATTTACCCTGCGATCATGTAAAAGTAAAGCTGAGCGATAAGATGGACGAAATCGATCGCCAAATCCGACAGTTACAGGTGCTGAAGCTGGAGTTAGCCGGATTACTGTCGGGATGGGAAACTATACCTGAAACACCGGAAGCAACTATTTGCCCAATTATTGAAGGAACTTAAGGAATTAACTTTCTTTTGCCGTTAACTCTCTAGTTAGGCTGATGCACCATCTTGAAATTTAGTTTCACTTTCAATGCATTCAAAAAATTGCGAAATCTGTTGAGTCGAGCGAATGTGATAAATCCGTTTGATGCTTTGAGCTTGCTCGATATACTCACGATATTTGGGAGTTAAATGTTTGTGGCATAACCAAAGCACGCGGTAGCTAGTGAGCGAACTTTTCAAAATTGGGCTGTTTTGAGGCCAACCTTGTGGGGGTTTAAAGTAACCTGTAATGAGCCGTTTAGTTACCCACCAAAAATGCACATATAGCGGTAGATCGATAAACACCAAAGTATCTGCCTCATTCAGTCGTAGCCAGAGAGTTTCCATGCAACCAAACCCGTCAATAATCCATCGCTCAGTCACTAAAATTTGCTGATGGGCACGCTTATAGTCTTCCTGTGGAACCTCAGCACCCCCTGGTTGATATTGAATCTTGTCTAAGATGTGAAGTGGCAAACCCGTGATTTGAGATAATCTCTTGCTTAGAGTTGATTTACCGCCTCCAGTATTGCCAAACACTGCTACTTTTTGCATCGTCAGCTTTCAAGACTTTTACCATTAGTTTACTTACTACTGTTACTGTACTTTATTTGTCTGGAAAGCGCTATCATCATTGCTAAAAAATAAATCTCTTAAATAGGATAGGAAAATAATTGTTCGTTACCCCTTGACTCTCCAGTTAAGTGAAGAATTTAAGATAAATCTAGAAAGAAATGAGATTCTTGTCAGCTATGACTCTACAACTCAAAATTCCCAAATTAGTTTGCTCTGGTTGCGTCAAAACTGTGACGGAAGCTATTAAAGCGATTGATGC
>CBKWLJ010000583.1:0-5014 GCA_966675205.1 uncultured bacterium | reverse complement strand
TGTAGCGTTGGCAGCATCGATCCGGAAGGAATGTATCGCGCTTCCGCGACAAAGCTGCGAATCCCGATCGCGAGAAAGACACTCAAGCCAATGGTCTTGACTGCTTCTACCCAAGGATTTTCAACTTTTTGTAAAGACTGTTTTTCAGGCTCTTGTTCCTGCGCACGAGTCATAACCGTTCAATCACCGTAAAGTTACGAATTGGAGAAAAGGGAAAAACCAGAGGAGTGGCTGATTTAATCCAATGCTAACGAAAGGTTTCTACATTTAGCTGTACAAGTTTAAATGCGAGTATAGAATCACGGACGAATTTTAGCATTCTCTTATGTCTTCTGACTTGGGCCTGATTATCCGCAACGCTCGTATTCTTTTGCCCACGGGTGAGTTTGTTTTGGGAGATATCCAAACTCAAGGGTGGGGCGATTGTTCAGATTGCACCAGAAATTCCCGCCTTAGAGGCAGATAGGGAGATAGACGCAAAAGGGTTAACTTTGTTGCCCGGAGTCATCGATCCGCAGGTTCACTTTCGGGAACCAGGCTTAGAACACAAAGAAGACCTGTTTACAGCCAGTTGTGCTTGTGCCAGAGGCGGCGTCACCTCTTTTCTGGAGATGCCCAATACACGTCCTCTGACGATAACACAGGAAGCACTGGACGATAAGTTGCAACGGGCTGCCGAGAAATGTTTGGTGAACTATGGCTTTTTTATTGGCGCAACCCCAGCAAATTTGCCAGCTCTGCTGGAAGCTCATCCGACTTGCGGGATTAAAATTTTTATGGGTTCAGCCCACGGTCATTTATTAGTTGACCAAGAGGAGGCGCTAGAGCCAATTTTCGCTAAAGGGACGCGCCTGATTGCTGTTCATGCCGAAGACCAAGCGCGGATTAATCAACGACGCAAAGAATTTGCTGGAATTACTGACCCTGCTATTCATTCCCAAATTCAGGACAATCAAGCAGCCCTTAATGCGACTCTGTTAGCGCTGAAACTTTCTAAAAAATATCAGCGACGATTGCATATTCTCCATATGTCCACGGCTGAAGAAGCAGAATTGTTAAGGCAGGATAAGCCTAGTTGGGTGACAGCAGAAGTAACCCCTCAGCATTTGTTACTCAATACCAGTGCTTATGAAAAGATAGGGACGCTGGCGCAGATGAATCCACCGTTGCGATCGCCTCATGATAATGAAGTCTTGTGGCAAGCACTCCTCGATGGCGTTATTGATTTTATTGCCACTGACCATGCTCCCCACACGTTGGAAGAAAAAGCCCAAACTTATCCCAACTCTCCTTCAGGAATGCCGGGAGTGGAAACCTCTTTGCCGTTAATGCTGACTCAATCGGTGCAAGGGCGTTGTACAGTTGCCCAAGTCGCTAACTGGATGTCTACGGCAGTGGCCAAGGCGTATGAAATTCCCAAAAAAGGTGCGATCGCTCCCGGTTATGATGCGGATTTGATACTTGTAGATTTGGAGAATTACCATCCTGTTTTACGCGAGAAAGTTTTATCCAAATGTGGTTGGAATCCTTTTGAAGGCTGGAATTTGACAGGATGGCCAGTGTATACGATTGTTGGGGGTCAGGTGGTTTATGAAAGGGGAAAATTGAATACCGAAGTGAGAGGGACGGCGTTGACTTTCGGTGTTAGTAATTAGTCTTGAGTAAGCGCTGCGTTAACGAAGTGTAACGCACCCTACTGATATTAAAGGTAAAGCTACTGCGTCGATCTGAGCTTTGATTAGGAGTACAGTGGCGATCGATTAATTTTGTCGGATCGACTACGTTAGTAGGTAACTGGGTTAATCCGCGACTGGGGTCAACGCCAGGGGAATTGAGGGTATATTCTCCCGACAATCCGAAGATGGAACTGACGGTAATGTCATTTTTGGGGGTGCGTTGGGGTCGAAATTGGATGCCGAAGAGTCCTTCTGTGGTGACATTGACTCGTCCTCCGTTGCCTTGGAAAGCGTTGGCGATGATGTCGCTGCCTTCGGGGCCGGTTGGGGGTGTGGCAACGATTAAGGTAGAGTCGATGGTGACGTTGCCACCGTTGGCATTACCGAGGGCGCTGGCGGAGATGAGGCTTTCATTGTCCATCCGCAGGAAGTCTAAGCCGTTTAGGGTGATGTTGGCTCCGCCTTCAGCAGCATCACTCTTCGCGGTTTCGGCAGAAAGTGTGCCTCGGTTGAGAGTTAGGGAATTAGCGGTAATGGATAGGTTGCCTGCTTGGCCTTGGGGATTGCTGACAGTGACTTGTGCTCCATCCTGGACAAGAAACTGTCTAGTGGTTATTGTCAAGTCTCCAGCATTGCCTGTCGCTCCACGATTGGCTTGGGTACGAAAGCCGCTTGATTCTCCAATAAGCTGGATTGATTCAGAAGCGTTAACAATTAAATCCCCTCCATCTCCTTCCCCCCTAGTACTAGCTGATATTGCTGCGCCATCTCGAACAATTAATTGTCTTGTATTAATTGTCAAGTCTTTGGCATCTCCTGCCCCTTCAGTGCGAGCAAATAAACCACTGATAACCTCTCCTCCATTGGCTGAGATTCCAATACCAATTACCTCAACTGATTCAGAGGCATTTACTGTCAAATTTCCCCCAGCTCCTTCTGTACCTAAATTGCTAACTGCAACCTGTGCTCCATCCCTGACAAGCAGATGTTTAGTATTAATTGTCAAGTCTCCAGCATTACCTGTCGCTCCTCTATTAGCTTGTGCGAACAAAGCGCTGGAAATCAACCGTTGAGGTGAAAGACCAATTACTTCAACTGATTCGGAGGCATTCACTGTCAAACTTCCTGCATCTCCTGCTCCCTCGGTGGAAACACTAATCCGACCGCCATCCCGAATGTGTAATGTAGGAGTGGTAACCGTAATATTTCCTGCTTTTCCTGTTCCATCAGTACCAGCCGACAAAGTACTTCCAGCTAAAGGATGAATCGGTGAGACACCAATCAATTGTACGGATTCTGAAGCATTGACAATCAAATTCCCTCCAAGTCCTGTACCCAAGGTACCGACTAAAATCTGCGACCCATCTTTAAGCAGTAACTGACCCGTATTGATTGTCACGTCACCACCTTTACCTTCCCCAGAAGTTTGGCTGATAACAAAGTTACTTGTAAGTAAAATTGTATCCTTAGCGTTCAGGAGAATACTGCCCGCATTAGCAGTTTCAGAAGATGAGTCAATGATGCTATTAGTGAGTATAATGCTGTCACGAGAGTCGAGAATAATATCGCCACCATTACCTCCAGAGCTATAAGTATCAATTCCATTACCATACAGCCCAGCACCAGTTACGGTGATGTCTCCAGACAGGGAGGTATTAGGTTTGTACTGATTGGTGAGAAAGACAGAGCCATTGGGTGCATTAATCCAAACATCTCCAACAGTAATATCCGCTTTCGTTGGAGAATTAGTCAGATTCGGAATGACAAAAAAGAACCTATCGGTGGGGAAGTTGAAGCCTGTAAATCCAGGCATAGCAACCTGATTGGTTTCCATTCCAGCTCTTATATCAAGAGTCGGTCGAACACTACCGTTAATTGCTATTTCAGTGCCATCAGATAATTGAACATTCTCCGCGATAAAGTCAGAGCCGACTGTACCTACTTCTGAGCCTGTAATGATAACAGTTCCAATATTGACCGAACCTCCAGCTAAGATGTGTAAGGAAGTACCCCGGTAAGTGTTAAAATTAACATCACCAAGAGAGCGAATAATCGGGTCATTAGGACTATACAAATCCCCTAAACTTCCATCCAACTTTTCAATCCGAAAACTGCCTCCGCTCCAATAGTGAGCATCTCCTCCCACAGTGTTGGCACTTCGCAGCACCATACTCCCACCAGAAAACAACCCACTATCGAGATGATTCAAGGCAAAAATATCTACCCCTTGATTCCCCTGAACCAGCAAATTTCCACCCGATGCAGCAATAAAAGGACTAGTGGAAGAGTCGCGCATTTTCACCGTATCTTGCGCTTGTAACGTCAAATCCTTTCCAGCTTGCAATTGCCCCTGCAAATCCAAATTACCAGTCGATAACGTGAGATTCTGCCCAACTGCTAAATTCCCAGAATTGGCAATTGTTGTACTTAACTGGTTCGTCCCGTACTGCACGCCAAGAGGAACATTAACTGTAAGTAATGGCGGTGTTTCTGGATTCTTAGCACTGAACTTGTACCCATTATTAAACACCACACTGTTCGCCGTACTCGCCACAAACGAACCTGCAATATCAAGCTTGGCATTCTCTCCAAAAATAATCCCATTCGGATTGAGCAAAAACAGATTTGCTCCCCCATCTACCCCCAACGTTCCTAGAATGTTCGAGAGATTATTTCCCGTCACCCGACTGAGAATGTTCTCAATCCCCACAGGATTGGCAAAATAAACTCGCTGTCCATTCCCAACATTAAAGTCCAGAAAACTGTGGAATAGATTCGTGCCTCTCGTTGCTCCGCCATCAATCCGATCGCCAGGAAGACTATCAATACTAACATTAGGTGTAACAGTAGAACCTTCCGCACCCAACGTGCCATCCGGTGTAATCTGAGCTAAGGCGCAATTTCCAGAAAGAACGATCGCACTCCCAATCACTAAAAATCCAGCTAACCCTAACCGCCAGTCCCAACTTTGACCATCTTGCAGCATTTCCAACCCACCTCCCCCACAATTCCAGGGGTTGTGCAAAGGAAGTCAACAATAGCCGAATTGCTCACTCAAATCAGCCTGTCAACTCCCATCAAATCTGGTGGATAGCCATAGGTAGAATTGGCACTCCAGAGGCTTCTGAAACGCAGATACAGAATTTTTAAGTTACAGAAAATTAAGCTGACTCACTCTCAGCTTGAAGTCAGGTAATCACTAAAGATTTAGATATTTTTACTTAAGTAAACTTGCTTATTGTGTTTCTTTTATCCTATCAACTTCTTCGAGGCGAATAACACATCCTTTACAGAATTTCAGATACTTCAGCTCCTATAGTTTCCCAATCAAATCCCCC
>CBKWLJ010000582.1:0-5020 GCA_966675205.1 uncultured bacterium | reverse complement strand
TTTGTTGATTGCTGAGTATCGGGAAGAGGTGTTGGAACGAGATGGGATGTTTTATTACGGCAGTAACATGGTCGTTCTGGATAATCCTACAGAAACGGAGATGATGCTGATGCGAGATATCTTTGATGACTCAACCGTCATTGTTAGAGAAGGAAACGATGTTTCAATTCGGCGCAAAGGTTTGATCGAACAGTACACGTTAGGTGAACATGAACCTTTTACCCGTGTCCACTTAAAGGAAATTGGAACAATTTTGTAAATGAGGGCAGGAGGCAAAAGGCAGAAGGCTGAAGATAGGAGGCTGAAGATAGGAGGCTGGTTAAACTGAGATTCAGACAGAGTCCCCCTAAACATGAGCTGCTTTATTGGTAGGAGCTTTTCATCTGTGTGGATTCATCTGTAGGCGTCTCCAGCCTTCTGACTCGGAGGCTACTGACTCCTGAATTCTTTTTGGTGAAAACGGGTTGTCAACAAGAATCCCATTAATGACAACTATAAAGTTATAGTGAAATGCTATAATCCAGTGCCCTTGTAATTAAGGGGAATTCACTTCTAGGAGCCTTCTTTATGAATTCAGAAAAGCCAAGTGAAAAAACCGAGTCATCGGTAGAAGTCCCTCAGAATTTATACCGTCGCCCCAACAAACCCAAACCTCCAGAACCCAAACAGCAACCCAAACTTGAGAGTGCTACGAACGACGCCGGAGAAGTCTTTAACGCTGGAGACAAAATCTGTGTTACGTCGCCTTGGGGTGAGCAAGCGATCGCAGAAATTACAGGCTTCTACCAGGATAACTCCGGTCAAGCTTGGGCGCAGTATACCCCTAGTGAGATTCGTGAAGGTTGGACTTGGGAAACTGGTTCGATCCGGGCAGCACTGCTATTGAAGAGTTAACCTAATTCGTAATTTGTAATTAAAGTAGGGTGGGCATTGCCCACCTAGCCCTTACACCAATTTGCCATAGTCTAGCTTGAGCATCCGATCGGCTAGATGAAAATAGCGATCATCATGAGTGATCACTAATACTGTTTTGCCTTTGTGCTTGAGCTCTGGTAAAAGTTGCTTGTAGAATATTTCCCTAAAGAAAGGGTCTTGGTCAGATGCCCACTCATCAAATAAATAGATGGGACGATTCTCTAAGTAAGCACTGAGGAGAGCAAGACGCTTACGCTGTCCTTGGGAAAGGTCAATCGTTGAAAGAACACCTTCTTTGACCTGAACTTTATGTTCTAATTGAAGTTGCCTGAGATACTCCTTTGCCTGGTTATCGAGGTTATTCAGACTGATGCCCAAAATTCGCTCAAATAGATAGAAATCAGAAAAAATGGTAGCAAACAACTGGCGATATGCCTCTCGATTTTGCTCAGTAATTGCTTCTCCATCCAGGCGAATTTCCCCAGATTCAGGAATGTATAAACCTGTGATAAGTTTAGCTAGAGTGGATTTGCCACTACCGTTCCCCCCAACAATAAAAACCAGTTCACCTGCATAGAAAGTCAGGTCAAGAGGACCGAGGGTAAAATTGCTCTGTTCATTCTCTGTTCGATAAGTATGGGTGATTTGGCTCAAATCTAAGCTGTCGAAAAAAGGGAGTGGGTCTGGCTTATCTTTTGAGATGGTTTCGGAACGATTGGCTAAAGATAAACCTAGAGTATCAATCTTTTGTAAAGCAACACTCGCTTGGCTCAGTCCTGGTAGTATTTCCAAGATGCTCTGAAGCGGTCGCATTAGATAGGTAAGAGTCAAGACATAACCAGAAACAATAGGGGTGCTTACCGTTGTAAGTTTGGGAAGGGCGAATACCAGCAAACCAAGAAGGATGAAAAAGAGAAGTTCACCAACACTTATGGCGATCGATCCAATCCTCAAACCGTTGATTCTGTAGTCGCGTAAAGATGCAGTAGTGACTTGGAGTTCTTCAGTGAGAAACACTTCTCGGCGATGCGCGTGCAGTTTGAGTTCTTTAATCCCGTCAGTGATGGCACGAAGGTGCTTAAACAACCGATCTTGTTCCTCACGAGCCAGTTTCAGAAGAGCATTCGTTTTCGTAAGTAGAAATTGCACACAACTGATCGCTACTGCTAGAAATACAAGGGTGACTAAAAATACTGCCCAAGAAAGCCAGCCTAAATAAGCCAAGCAACCGATGATCAGTGCAAGGTTAATACAAATGAAGGGAATGTCAAATACAGCTATAGAAATGGATTGGATATCATCGGTTAAAGTTGCCAAGAGACGATTAGCTCCGATCTCTTCTAGGTGACGCAAGGGGCAAGAGAGAATCCAACCACTCAAGCGTAATCGCAGCTTGTAAACAACTTCCTGGGATAAACTGACGAGCAAAAATTGGGAGAGAATGCGGGTTAGGAGGGTGACGACTGCTAACCCAATAAAACTCCAAAGTAATTGATTTGAGGATAGGTTGTTGCTGCTAATAGCGTTGTTGATCGAGGCAATGAGCAGAGCACTACAAGCTCCACTCAAGGAACCTGTAAGAGCAGCGATCGCTACTGTCATCCAGGAAGCACGCACGAGAAACCAGATTAGATTCATCCCACTAACGACTGAATTTACAGTAAGCCCAGCTTCTAAAAATTAGCTGAGCTTGAGAATGCGTGTCTTCACCCGTTAGCAGGTAGGCTAAGCCTTTAGTGCTTGTGAGAATAAAATAAAAGCCCAAATGAGGGCATTTCCAGAAACAGCAGGAAGACAGGAGACAGAAGGCAGAAGGTTAGAAAACTTGTATAGATAGTAAGATTTCTAACCTGTATGGATTAACTGTGAAGCGGTACTGCTAACAAGGGAAGTAAGGCTAAAAGCACCCAACTCCAAGTCCATGAGATTGACTCATTAATCGGTTCTGGTTCTTCTAAAAGAGCGTCAATTCTTTCCTGTAAACGGTTTGGAGGGGTAGTACGGCTAAATGCAGCACATAAACTTTCCGATGCCAGCATGGGGGCACTGACAACTGTAAGCAGAGATTCTGCTAAGAGCAAGCTATCCACTCGCTGTGCAGCAAACGCATCAGCCCGAAGTTCCCGTAAAATCATCAGTTCTTGCCACAAAGCTTCTGTATGGGGCAACCAAGCTGTGATTTGACGTAACCAACCTAGCCAGAAAAACCAAAAGGTATCGCGGTAGTAATAATGTGCTCGTTCGTGGGTTAAAACCGCTTCTAGATGTTCGGGTGTTAGGGTGTGTAAAAGCCCTCGACTCACCACGAGTTCGGGGTGCCAAAAACCAATCTGGGCACTAAATAGCAGATTACTCTCGAGAAGACGCGCTGATTCGCCTTCAATCTCTATCTGGGGATAGGTGCGAACTTGTCGCAGAGACTTCCATCCTTCAATCGCTAACTTCACCCAGAAAAAGACCGATAAAACTACCCATCCTAAGACTACAAAGTAGCTTAACCAATCCGTCCGCAGCCCAATCATTTGCCCCTGCGGCCCCATACACAGTACTGCGATCGCAGTTGTCACCAAAAGTAGGGGGGGTAAAAGAAATAATAACAGCGATCGCTGCCAGCGTGACCTCCAGTTTCCGGTTAAAGGAGTCCAACAGTATCGCAGGAATAATGCAATGCTTAGGGCTGTCAAAATCATAATTAAATGCATTACTTTTGCTCCTCCCTGGCTCGACGTACTGCTTGTAAGCGATTTGCGATCGCCTGAATTTGATCTACACTGGCTGCATCCAGGCTATCGGCAAAGGCTGCAACCACATCTGGGTTCCCTACGGCTAAAAACTGATTGAGTTGCTCATGGGCTTTGAGTACTTGTGCCTGTTCTCGTGAGATTAACGGTTTCCAGGTGAAGGCACGTTCGTCTTTTTCGCAAGTCAGCCATCCTTTTTGCGTGAGGCGACGCAGTACCGTTGTTACAGAAGTGTAGGCTAATTCGCGATCGGGGTCAGCCAAAATGCGATCGTGTACATCTTTCACAGTGGCACAACCCAGTTCCCAGACGATATGCAAAATCTCTGTTTCTAATGGGCCAAGGGATAGTTGTTTGGGACGGTAATCAGGCAGAGGAGCCATAGAGCATTATTTGTTGTTAAAAGTAATTAATGGGCGAAGTATGACAGGTTGTCTTTTGACATCAAGAGTGATTTAACTCACAATTGGTTATTGTATCTGTATTTGTACTCTTGAAAAGAATATTTTGATATCTTTGATAAGAGTATATGTTCTTCGATTTATTTTGGAATTGGCAGCGGTCATTTAAAAGAAATATGACTGGCTTTTACCGAATTATATTCAGTTTTGGCATGGCATTAATTTTGAATTTAATGCCGTTGATGGCTCAAGCGAAAGCGGAAACTCATACCGATGTGTTCATGAATGCCATTGATTTTTTTAACTTGGGAGTAGAAGAAGCTCAAAGCGGTAAATATGAAGAAGCATTGGTAGATTTTACTCATGCTATTGAGCAGGATCTTACTTGGGATGCAAGTTACAGTAATCGGTGTTTAGTTTACCTTCAGTTAGAAAATTACACTAAAGCGATTGAAGATTGTACAGCAGCACTAAAACTCAATCCCAATAATATAGAAGCATATCTCAATCGAGGGCTGGCATATTACCGGATGGGTAATTATCCAGAAGCAATTGCGGAGTATCGTCGGGTTATAGAGCGACAACCGGATGAGTTTCGCGCTTACTATAATCGGGGATTAGTGCGTTTTGAACTGAAGGATTACGAAGGTGCGATCGCAGATTACAATCAGGCGTTGAGCAAAAGGGATAAACTCTCGAATATTGAATTGGTGGATATCTATAATGATCGCGGTTTAGCTCAGATGATGTTGGAGAATGAAGCGGATGCGATCGCAGATTTTTCTGTAGCCATTAATCTAGATGATAAGAATCATCGAGCGTTCTACAATCGTGCTTGTGCTTGTCATCGCAGTGGAGATTTAGTGGGGGCAATTCGTGATTTCACGGTAGCGCTACAACTCGACCCTAATCATGCCCAAGCTTATGTTAATCGCGGGATTATCCGTCACGAATTAGGGTATC
>CBKWLJ010000581.1:0-5031 GCA_966675205.1 uncultured bacterium | reverse complement strand
TTTTTTCACAGGCTGCCCATCTTTGACATAGATTTCTTTAACTACTCCCGAAATCGGCGCTTGAATGTCTTGAACTGTGCCTTGTGGCTCCAACTTCCCTTGAGCAGGAACCGCTTGTTCAATTTTGGCAATGCTAGCCCAAATCACTAAGAAAGTGGTGATACCCATAATTCCCCACAGAATTCCCCTCGACCAATGGTGGGATTGTCGGAGGATGACCGGTTGGTCAAATTGGGCTTGTTTCTGGGAATGCTTACCATTGATACGGCCGTTACCGTTGAATGCACTCCCATTACTATCTGGGACGGGAGTTCCGTTACCGTTAGTATGATTGAGCGCTACACCGACTGGTTGGTGAGAAGGTGACTTGAGAGCGACATGGTTGGAATTGGATTGAGACCCGTTGTGTTGATTCATGGCTTCTGGTGTATTGTTGGCTTTTCGAGTTTAGATTTGGGAGTCTTGTTGGATGTAGAGGCAATAGTAACGACCTTTTTGCGCCATCAATTGCTCATGAGTACCTTGTTCAACTACAGCCCCTTGATCCATCATCAAAATCAAGTCAGCATTGCGAATCGTAGTCAGGCGGTGGGTGATGAAAAAGACTGTGCGACCTTTATAAACTTGTGCCAAATTTAAACATACTTGCCGTTCGGTGTTGTAGTCCAAAGCACTCGTCGCTTCGTCCATAATCAGCAGTTGGGGAGATTGCAAAATGGTTCGAGCGATCGCAATTCGCTGTCGTTGTCCTCCGGATAAAGCCGAACCCCGTTCCCCGACCCGTGTATTGTAGCCATTCGGCAACTCCATAATAAAGTCGTGGGCGGCTGCCACCTTTGCCGCCTCAATAATGTCTTCAGAACTCGCCTCTGGATTCGTCAGGGCAATATTCTCCTGCACGGTACCATCAAACAGCAGGGTTTCCTGAGGAACAATACCAATCTGACGCCGCAGGGAATATAACTCGACCTTAGCAATGTCGTAGCCATCGACAATAATGCGACCTGAAAGGGGATCGTAGAGTCGGGGTAAGAGTTTTGTCAGAGTACTTTTACCCGAACCACTTTGACCCACAATCCCCACAAACGTCCCTACTGGGATTTCTATATTGATATTGTTTAACTGCAAGGGGCCACTGGTGCCAAAGCGGAACGAGACGTTCTCATACTTCACCGTTCCCTGAACAGGTGGCAGGGTAATATTGTAGCGATCGGTTTCATCTGCTTCTTGGGGAGAATCGACAATATCACTGAGCCGTTCTAAAGAAAGGGCTGTTTGTTGGAAGTTTTGCCAAATTTGGGCTAACCGGAGCAATGGTCCTGTAACGTACCCGGAAATAATCCGGAAGGCAATCAACTGCCCCAGTGTTAACTTGCCATCTAAAACGAGAAAAGCTCCTACCCACAGCACCAGCAAAGCCGAAAGTTTGTTCAAGAAATTACTGGTGGAACTAGCGGCTGTAGAGGTCAGAACATTCTTGAAACCATCACTCACATAGCGACCATAGCGTTCTTGCCATTTCCAACGCGATCGCAATTCTATATTTTGAGCTTTCACGGTGGAAATTCCTGATAGAACCTCCACTAAATAAGATTGTGTTTCGGCTTGACGTTCTGCCTTAGTCCGTAGCTGTCGCCGCACAATAGGGGAGACGAATACTGTCAGCAGCACAAACAAGGGAATCACCGCTAGCGTCACCAGCGTCAGTACCCAACTGTAGATAAACATGACGACGATGTAGACTACAGAAAAGACTGCATCTAACACCACCGTCAGAGCTGTCCCCGTGAGAAACTGGCGGATATTTTCCAGCTCATTAATCCGGGTGGCTAATTCCCCAACCGGTCGTCGTTCAAAATAGCGCAAAGGCAGGCGCAATAAATGGTCAATAATTTCTGAGCCCAGCGCCATGTCAATGCGATTGGTTGTATCTACAAATAAGTAGGTACGCAAGCTCGTTAACAGCGCTTCAAAAATGGCAACTGCTACCAGTAAAATCCCTAAAACGTTGAGGGTACTGATACTGTTCTGCACAATCACTTTATCGATGATCAACTGAATCATCAAGGGATTGGCTAGACCAAACAGTTGTACGAAGAAGGAGGCAATTAAAACTTCTGTGAACACTCTGCGGTAGCGAAACAGAGAAGGAACAAACCACGAAAGCCCAAACCGCTCTTTGGGTGTTTCTTTGGTTGTTTTGAGCAGAAGTGCCTGTCCGCTATCCCCCCAAGTTTCCATAAACTTCGAGGGTTTGATGCGCTTGATTCCTTTTTCAGGGATTGCTATGACGAGTTCGCGATCGCTACTGTCATAGAGAATCACAATACTATTTTCCCAACTGAGTAGAGCTGGGGTTGGTAGTCGGTTCACCGAAACGGCCGGAACATTAACCAGTTGGGCAGAGAGTCCCATCAATTCTCCAACGGCACCACAGTGCTGGAGGGAGAGTCCGCCAGAACGCGATTCTTGGTTGACAAGCACACGACGGAGAATATCCCGACGGAAGGGCATTCCAAAATACTTCGAGAGCATTTGAAAGCATGCCAATGTTCCCTCTACTGGGCCTTTGCCCTGAACAAAGGGGTAGTTGCGCTTCCCTGTGGATTCTTTATAGGCGTAACTTTCTGTGGTGACGGGTTGCTCGGGAGCGTAAGGAATCTCTTCGGGTGTTAGAGCAAGGCTATCGGTTCCGTCTGGATTGTCAGAGAATTCGGGGGCTGATGTCGCTGTAGCAGGAAAAAGCAGTTCTGTAGGGATTCCCACCAAGCGAGCCGAACCGGGTCCGGTAACGGTTAGTGTTGTTACTGATTCCGAATCTAGACATGAACCAATGGGGAGGTTAGTGGATGCTCCTCCACTCACAAACCAGACTCGATTGGTGTCGAGTTGACCCGACATTTGCATCCCACGAGGCACATTCAAGACAATAGCGTTTGACCAAGCGTTAGCCGTGAGTTCTTTAAGATCGGCTTCAGCTTCGGCTCGTCGTTCTAGTTCTGCACCCAAAAGTTCAAAAACTTCTACCAACCCACACCGCGAACGGAAGGCGGATGAAAGGACGGATTCTGACTCCAACCAACGCATAAAGTCGGTGGCAGTGAGGTTGAGACAAACCACTTCAGTGGAGGCAATGGCTGTTTCACAGGGGATTCCCCTGACTAAACTAACCCAACCGATTACTTCTCCCGGTTGCAGCAACTTCAGCGTGGCGGGGGCATTGCGACGGGAGTCATAACCCAACAGACGAGCTTGTCCTTGAAAAAGGATGGACACATAAGCCGGCATTTTCTCCCGGATAGCGATTGCCTGACCCATGCGATAGCGCAACAACTGGCACTGACTTGACAGTTTGAATCGTGCTGATGAGGATAGCTGATCAAAGGGGGAGTGAGCGGCTAGAAATTCTTGAATTGTTGTCGTATAGGTCATTAGAACTCACTTGAATTAGGCTTGCACTAGAGTTCCAAGGTAGGCACTCTTAACGGAACCGGGAGCCTTGAGTTCGGCTCATGGCATTTCTGGTCTATGCCAATGGGTGCTACGCACCTATAGTATCTATCTCTCTGAGATAGGTAACTTATGCAACAAGGGTATACGTTTCAAGACGGATTGAGTCTAAGAGCTGGAAGGAGAGGAGCGATAAAATTAGGATTAATTGATTTAATTATTGGTAATCTTGAATTCCGTTGTTGTAGATGTAATATTATTTATCTCCCCAGGTTGAGGAATTTTAAAATTATTCACAATTAGTGAAGGACGGCTAGCTGCTGCTTCAGTTGCTCTGAAAGCCAAGTGGTAAAACATTCATTCAGCAGCCGTTGGCGCATGGGGGGATCGAGCTGGGCTGGGATAAATTTTTCTAAGCGTACAATCACAAACCATTCTCCCAAGCGCGTTGGTGGGCAAAGTTGACCCGGTTGAGTCATCCGCAGCATTTGAGCGATCGCAGGATGGGGTGTACTTAGCTCAACGGGCCCGATTAGTCCGCCTGTTTCTGCTTCTGGGCCTTGCGAATACTGGCGTGCTAAGTCAGCTAAGGATTGTTCTCCTTCTTGAACTCGGAAATAAACCTCTTGGATAATGCCTGGGTCTTGGTTCCGAATCAGGGAGTAAATGACTCGGTCTAATTGGGCCTTTCGACCCAGGAAATAGTTTTCCAGTTTGTGTCCCCAGGTCGCTTGTTTAAATTTTTCAACTTTTAACCCTCGGACGGCTAAGGCTTCAAGTTGTGCGGTCGTCATTTTATGCTGTTCGAGCCAAGCTTGTTTGGTTTCGTCGTTGGTAATTTGTTGTTGCTCAAAGAACTGCTTTTGGGTTTGGTCTATTTCTTCAGGGGTGCAGTCAATCGCAGCAATAGCGCCATCAATGATCAATTCCCGCACTAATGGTGTTAGTAGCTGGTAGCCAGCTAATAGGGGAATGATCTCTTCTGCTGCAATCGTGCGATCGCCAACTTGCAAAACAGCGTTCATACTATAAAATTTGATTTATGTCAAGCCTCTTTGAGGAGAAGCCAGGAAATACATCCATATTATGGGGAAATTCTCTCAATCTTTGCGAAAATTGTTAAATTTTTTTTTAATTTCAGTCAGTAGGTAAGCGAAGACACATCTAATCTGAAAATAGGGGCCAGGAGTCTGGGGTTTGGGGTTAGGGGTCTGGAGTTAGAATTCAGGAGAGGGAATTTTTCATTTTTTCGTTGTGAGCTTTAGCACATGGGCGTCTAATTGGAAAAAAAAAGATGGTGACCAAGTCCTTTCAAAGCGCTTGGTTCAATCTGTAGAGTCTGGTGCAACACTCGTTTCTGTGGATTTGAGTGCCATGTTGACTACAACGCCTCAATGAAGATTCCTGATGACTTTCTCAAACTCAAGGCCGCGGTCAATCAGCAAGAGAGTTTCAGCTAATAACTGTAGGGCGAGTACGTGCTCCCGCTCCGCTAACGGTTAGAAACAAGCCCCATCGCAAGAGTACGTGGGGCTGTTGATTAGGTGACACTCGGAGTTAACCAACCTCGTAAAGAGTAGT
>CBKWLJ010000580.1:0-5050 GCA_966675205.1 uncultured bacterium | reverse complement strand
AGTCATCAGGACAATTTCACCATTGATATATTCATGCCGCTCTTCTGAGTTAACCTCAAACTCAAGGTATTCTTCAGGCGTATAAACTTTTTTATCTTCAGCTTGCATAATCATTTGATTTTAACTCCCAAGGTTCAAAGTGTTCGATGACGGGTTGTATATCATTACGAATACTGCTTATCCTTCGCAAAAACCAACTCCCCAATTAAGGAAAGTACCTATAAACTTCTTTCCGATGGAGAACTCTCACGAAGACGACAACATCCTCGTTAATAAGAATGCCGATTCTGTACTCTCCAACTCGAATGCGGTAGTAGTCTCCGTCTGCTTTGAGCTTTTTAACATTGCTTACATCTTCTAAGGTTTCCGCATCTTCAATTTCTAAGACTACCGCCTTAATTCTTGCGAGCAGAGCCTTTTCTCGAAGCTTGCTTAAATCTTTTTCAAAACTTTTTCTAAATTCGACCTCCACAACTACGGCTCCAGAATTTTGAAAATAGCTTCTCGACTAACAGGCTCTGTGTCTTCTCCTTCTTGAATTGCCCGTTCCATAGCAATATCTTCGATAATTTCGGATAGTAGTTTAGAAAACTCATCTCGATTTTCTTGAAAGAGTTCAAGAAGTGTAGCTTTTAGGACTTCTTTTAATTGGTCTGAATTCAACGTAATTTCAGTCATTTTTTCTCTGTCATTATTCAATCTAGTTTTTTAGTTTAGCGTCCAAGGCTTCAAGTTGTCGGTTTATCTAGGTGGTTGCGGTGCCTTTATCTGTCTCAATTACTCCTCCCATTCCTGTTTTAGCAATTGCTAGCAATAGTTGGGAATATTTAGATGATGCGCTCTGCGCTAGCCTAAGCTTCGCAAACGCTAACGCTAATGCGATCGCAAGTTTGCCTCCTGTCTGTCTCACGCTAGGGGGCATACAATAAGGGTCAAGCCTGCTACAGGTTTGCGTCACTAGAGTACGCAAGGAGCCTGAAATGACGCTAACAGAATTACTTCCGATGGTTCGACAACTTTCCGCCCCCGATAAACTTAAGCTGATCCGCATCCTAGCGGAAGAGTTGGATACTAATGAGGATATTTCTCCTTTAGAGCCGCATAAGGTGTACTATTTGCCAACTCCTTATGAATCATTTGGTGCAGGTGAGATATTGATGCAGGCAATATAGTTGCCGAATCGTGATGGTGAGTGAATCAGATGCGCTTCAGGTACTCTACAACTGAATCATCTCTCTCAGGAGTTTGAAATACAACCGTAATTCTCATCTAGAGAATGGAAGGCTCGATGGTGCGATCGCCCCTACGTTAAGATGTCAGTGAGCGGTAGCCAAAAGGGTTGTTATGAGCCAACTACAAGCTAAACTACCAACCGATATCTGGGTAAATGCCACCTGGGATGAATACCTTCAGGTGATCGGCAATCCAGCCTATGAAAAAGCCAGAGGCTACTACTATAACGGGCGCATGAAGTTGGAGATGTCTGCACTTGGTAACCCCCATTCTCGCGACCATTTTATTGTTATTGCTGCGATCGCTCTTTTTGCAAGTACTCGAAACCTTGACTTGGATGGTCACGACAACTGCACTTAGCACTTACCATAAAACAGGCGGTGAGGAAGTGCAACCAGATGTCTCCTTTTTTTTATTTAGGTTCCATGTATAACTAACTGCTAAGAGAGGTAAACCAGCCATGTCTTGAAAGCTTATATAATTGTGATTGTAGCTACTGTTGTGTTTACACAAAGCTAATTATATGTGGGTTTCTGAAGTCGAGTTAAGCAACTTTAGAAGTTTTGCTAGTGCAAGTATTAGATTATCGAAGGGAATTAATTTAGTAATTGGTCCTAATAATTCTGGGAAGTCAACACTCCTGAAATCAGTAGCATGGGTGCAACAAGGCTCATATTTATCTTATATTGACCTACGGTTATTTCAAAGAGATGGATTTGTTGAAATAAACTTGAATGACTGTGAACGATTTTTTAATCAATTCTCTAAGCAAGATAAGACACTTAAGGCACATTTATTGTTGCCCAATACTGTTAGAGTAGAAGTTTTTGATCGTTATGCTTTTATTCAACAATCACCAATTTCGACAATTGACACCCCGAATAGTTACTCCTACTCAATTCCTAACCAGGAACCTTATAATTTCATTTACCCCTACCTTTCAAGAAGAAAGGTTGCCTCTTATGCAGAAGATGTTAGGTTAAGCAATACTTCTGCTGTGACTGGAAATTTTTCAAATTTGTATGCCAAGATTGATCGTCTTTCTAATCCTGAAATGCCAGCAAATAAACAATATGTTCAGGCATGTAAAGACATAATAGGATTTCCAATAACAGCAATACCTTCAGCAAACGGCAAAAAGGCTGCTTACGTTGTGAGTAATTTTGAGAACATACCTTTGGAAGCGATGGGAGAAGGTATTGCTAATTTACTTGGGCTTATTGTGGATTTATGCATGGCTAACAACCAGCTCTTTCTTATTGAGGAGCCAGAAAATGATGTCCATCCGAAGGCGCTAAAGAAACTCCTTAAGCTTATTGCTGAGAAAGCCGAGAATAATCAGTTCATAATTACAACACACTCGAACATAGTTGTAAAGTACCTGGGGTCTCAATCCGATAGTAAATTGTTTCGAGTAACAATGGACTTTGAGGAGCGGCTTCCCACCTCAAAGATTGAAGAAGTCGGTAATTCACCAGAGGCTCGCTTGCATGTTCTTGAGGAACTAGGCTATGAATTTTTCGATTTTGACATATGGTCTGCTTGGTTAATCCTTGAAGAGTCAACAGCAGAAAAAATTATTAGAGAGTTTTTGATACCCTGGTTTACTCCTGAGTTAAAAGGCAGACTCAGAACATTCTCAGCTCATTCCTTGAGTGAAGTTGAAAGCAAATTTGAGGCTTTTAATAAGCTATTCGTTTTTTTACATTTGCAGCCTATTTATAAGAATTTAGCCTGGGTTATCATAGATGGAGGCGTTGAGGAAAAGAAAGTAATCGAAAGATTAAAGGGGCGTTATACCAATACTGGGTGGGGAGAGGATCATTTTTTACAGTTCAGTGAACACGATTTTGAACGATACTATCCCCAAGAATTTAAATCAAAGATAGATTTTGTTTTGCAGATGCCAAATAGTAAATCTCGACAGGACTGCAAAAAGGCTCTTCTTCACGAAGTAGAAGCCTGGATTAAAGAGAATCCGGAGTTGGCAAGAACTGCTTTCAAAGAGTCAGCTTCAGAGGTTGTTCAATTGCTTCACCAAATAGAGTCTGCGTTAGTTTCTTACAAGGAGTGAAGCTAGTAGGATGGGCAGTACCCACAGAACCTTACTGATTATCCAGAGTTTTCGCCCTGACTGGTTTTTTAGTGCAGAGCAGCAACAGCGTTTATCTAACTTGATGAATCTGTGGCGAACAGCACGCGATGAAGGGCAAACACTCCCTCCAGAACAATAAACAGAACTAGATAGCCTTGTCGAGGCTGAATTGAAAGCAGCCACAGCCCGAACCGCAGCTTTGGTGCAGCAAGTTTAAATTCAAGCAGTTGCAGCAGTTTGCTCTTCAGGGAGAAATGCAAGAACAATTCGCTCTGGAGGGATGCCTGCGGCGATTAAATCTTTAGTAATTCCCTGTTCCATCCCGTCATATTCCACCCAAGCCTTGCCCTCACTCAAAGTCACATAAATCAAATTTCCCCTCACCCGTCGTCCTCTGTCCCAACCTACCTGCATCAGCGCATAGCGATTTTGCGTGTCGTCAAACACCGTGTCAAGTCGAATATCGCCGTGAGAAGGTTTGAACTGAGCGTATCTTTGAATCACCTGTTTTACAATGTCCTGCTCTCTCGTGGTGGTATCCATCGCTTCACCTCTACCGCATCTACATCTACAATAAGCAATTTCATTGGTAGCCCCCGCATCACCAACTCACCAATCGGTTCGCTGAAAATCCCGTCAAAGGTTGTGTCTGCAACAGCGAGATACAACTCACGCTCTGGATCAACTTGTTCCAGAAGTAGCCGATAAAGAACATATTGACCAATCGCTTGCTCCAAATCAGCAATTGCCGAGTTGCCTCGAAATTCCTTGATTTCAACGGCGATTCGACTGCTGCCACGTCTAGCACCGATAAAGCGTCCTGCAATACCGTTGGGGATATCTAATCTTGCTGCTAAGTCGATAAAGAGAAATCGCTCACCATAGGATATGACATAGGGATCGTCCGTGATTTCCCAACCCTCCTTGATGAGAGCTTGCCTGATGACATTATGAATCGCGTCTCGCTGAGGCATTACTTAACGGGTCATATGCCGAATGATTAGCCTATGGTAAGCGATGCGATCGCATGAGAACACCAGCGAAGCTGATCGCTCATACTAGAATTCAAACACCAGCATAGGTTGGAGTACCCCCATGTCCTTGCAAGAACTCCAAGAGCAGGTTCGCCAGTTATCCGTGAGCGATCTCGCCTCACACTCATCAGTACTATCATCCAATCCCTGCAAAATACAGCCCAGGATGAAGACTGGCAATATCTAGTAACACGTCCCCATCCTTGGCGACGGCAACTCTACATTAAAGGACGCAAACTCCTTGCCTCAACCGTTTGGCAAGACATGATGGTAAACCAGATGTCTCCAGAACAAGCAGCAGAAAACTGGGATTTACCTCTAAGAGCAATCTACGAGGTTATTCGTTATTGCGAGAGTCATCAGGAACTGTTGAAACTAGAGGCAGACGAAGAACGCTATCGCCTAGAAGAAAAAGGAGTCTCACTTGAGCCTACGACTGATCCTTGACGTAGACACCGTAGGTGGCTTCCCGAAGGGTAGATTCTCAGGCAAAATACCTCGTCAATTTGCTTCAAGTGCGAGGAGTAGGGGCACGGCACCCGTAAGAGTTTAGTCTCTGGACAATATTTGAAGATGCCGTGCCCCTACAAACGATGGATTTGTTTTTATACGCCCCCTTACCACTAGAAGCTGGAAATAACGGCTCTGTCCAAAGTTAGATTTATATCACTCTGTGAGTTCAAAGCTC
>CBKWLJ010000579.1:0-5086 GCA_966675205.1 uncultured bacterium | reverse complement strand
TTCCCAAGAATTTAGTTTATCGGGTAGGGGTCACGGAAGAAGGAGCCATTGCCGACTATGAAGCAAAAAATCAACCTGCTTCTGATTACGTCTCGCAAACTCCCCTTGAGCAACTGATCAAGCCGGAAGCCGCAGGTATTGATACCAAAGATGGAGTTCTTTTACCCCAAAAACCCCTTGCTCAGTTTCGGTTGGTGTTTAAGCCGGATGGTGTTATCGAAGTCAGTCCTTATTAGGAATACTTCATTACTACAAGGAGTTGGGACTTCAAGGTTAACAGGTTGTGCAATGAAAATTATGAATTGTAAATTATGAATGATGAAAAAAGAACTCCATCAAGTACAGTAACTCAGCTCTAGAAGCGTAAACTTACTCTCTCCTTGACCCCGTTTTCTTGAAATTCATAATTCATAATTCATAATTCATAATTTCATCACCTTTTAACCTGGGCTACGCCCCGCTGCGCTAACAACTCTCTAACCTAACTTATGCGTCTATCTGATGAGTCAGAAGAAACCCCTTTTCTCATCAACCTCGTGTCGATGATTGATATTCTCTTCTGTATCCTCGCGTTTTTTATTATCTCGTCATTATATTTAACCCGTTCGGCAGGGCTGCCAGTTAATTTACCCACAGCGACAACAGCAGAAATTCAGCGCACAGCTCAAATTAATGTGACGATTCAAGCGGATGGCACCATTGCTCTGAACCGCCAGCCGATCGCGCTAGAAGCCCTTTCAGACGGAGTAAGCTCTCTAATGGGTTCAAGCCCTCAATCGCTGGTAATTATCAATGCAGATGCCAACGTCGCTCATGGTCGGGTGGTGAGCGTTATGGATCGATTGCGTCAGATTCCGGGAGTAAAATTAGCGATCGCTGCCCAGAGGGGTTGAATTATAAATTATGAATTATGAATTATAAATTATGAATTATGAATTTCAAGAAAACGGGGTCAAGGAGAGAGTAAGTTTACGCTTCTAGAGCTGAGTTACTGTACTTGATGGAGTTCTTTTTTCATCATTCATAATTTACAATTCATAATTTTCATTGCACAACCTGACGCATATAGGTACTCCACAACTGAGCCGCTTGGGCACTACTCCCGCTTGTGGGAGAGTTGTTATCGTTACCTAACCAGATACCCGTGACTAACTGGCGACTGGGAATAAATCCAATAAACCAGAGGTCAACATTTCGGTCGGTTGTGCCAGTTTTCCCGGCTTCTTCTCCTAGTCCAATTGAGGCACTACGTCCGGTGCCATTTTGCACAACACCCCGAAGCATAGCGCTCATGGTACTGGCGATTTGGGGTGAAACTGCTTGTATGCCCCGTTCACCATCTTGGTCAAAAGAGTAAATCACTCGACAAGTATTGGGGTCATTGTTATCTTTACAATCACCGCTATCGAGAATTCGTTTGATGGCATGGGGTCGGTTCCAGATACCACGATTAGCGATCGCACCGTAGGAACCTGTAATTTCCAGAACTCTGACTTCGCTTTGACCAATTGCCAAACGCGGTACCTGCTTCATTTCTGAGCGAATACCCAATCGTTGTGCCGTTTCGACCACATTATTTAAACCGGCATCCATAGCAACTCGGACGGCGATGACATTCTCAGACAGTGCCATGCCAGTGTACATATCCGTTGCCCCACCTGTCCGCTCACAGCCTCGCAAGCCGTAGGCAGGGGCGCAGGAGTAAGTTTTTGATGCTGGAATCCCTCTGACTAAAGCGGCCGCATAGTCAAAAAGCTTGAACGTGGAACCGGGTTGTCGCTTGGCTTGGGTAGCGCGATTAAACTGACTTGTTTTGTAGTCTGTGCCGCCAACCATCGCTACGATTTCATTGGTGCTGGTGTTGAGGGTAACGAGTGCTCCTTGAGAAAATCTCAAGCTAGCCCCTTGAGTATTGACAAAACTACGCAGTGATGATTCTGCTTTGGCTTGAGTTGGAAGATCTAAAGAAGTTTCAACGATAAAGTTCCCTTCTTGTGCCAGTTCTTCACCCAGTAAGTAGCGTAATTCATCAAAAACGTAACTGTAGAAGTAGGGCGCTTTTGTGCTAGAGAGGAATTCACGAGCTTTAGGACTGACTTCAATACGCGATCGCCTTGCTCGTGCTGCTTCCTCATCACTAATCATTCCTAGCGATCGCATCCGAGTAATCACGCGATTACGTAGGCTCAGTGCCGTATCGTAATCCTGAATTGGGTTATATCGGTTCGGTGCAGGTAAAATGGCTACCAACGTTGCCGCTTCCGAAAGCGTCAAATTCCTTGCTGATTTGTCGAAATAGAACTGGGCAGCATCTTCAAACCCATAAGCCTCAATACCTAAGTAAATGCGGTTCAAATAAGTCTTTAAAATTTCGTCCTTACTGTAGAACGTCTCTAACTTCAGAGCAACGATTGCCTCCCGGAGTTTTCTGGCGGCACTATCTTCCCGGCCTACATATTCGGGAAACAGACTTCGAGCCACCTGTTGCGTTAAAGTACTCGCTCCTTGACGAATCTCTCCGCCTTGGAAATTGATCACCAAAGCCCGCAAAATCCCAAGGGGATCTACGCCAAAATGCCAGTAAAAGCGGCTGTCTTCTGAGGCTACCAATGCCTTGGGTAGATAAGGGGAAAAGTCTGATAACCGCCTTAATTCTCGATGGACTTCTGTACGAGGTTGCCGCAAAGGTGTTTCATCCTCTGAATAGACAACGACTGGCCCTTGTACCCCTGTAGGCAAGGGTCGCACTGGCACCTTGAGCGACTCAATACCGATGATTAAGACGATTAAAGCCGTTAACCCACCAATGCCATAAAGGCCGTAACGAATAGCCAGGATATACCAGGGGGGTGGATCGTGATACTGAAGCTTGACCGATGCTGCTAATTCTGGCGGGCCGAGGGTGAGAATGTCACCATGGCGCAGCACTAAGGACTGAAGCCGACGTTTTCCCCGATAAATACCGTTCGTGGAATTTTCGTCTTTGATAATAAATGATCGCTGACGCCGCCCAAAGCGCTCTAAAGAGAGGTGAATTTGACTCACCACGGGGTTACGCACGACAATATCGCAGGATTTGGAACTGCGTCCCAGCCTGTATCGATCGCCGAGTAAAGGATAAGTTTCGGCTTTCGACGCACCAGCATCTTGTACCCAAAGTTCTGGGACTCTGGCATTGGGCTTAAGGGCCAAAGCTTTAAAGTTAACTTTGGCTTGTATCGTCTGTACTGCCTGAGTGAACTGAGTAAGGAGTGTTTTCGGCTGTTGGGGGGGTTGGGGGGAATTCATCGTTTAACGAAGAGCTGTTGGCTTGGTAGCTCTGGAATCATTTTACTCGCAACCCTGTGAGCGACGCTGTTTGTTGCAGTTTGTGAGCTGGGTAGGAGATTCTTTTTCTCTCTGAGGATTGAGCCTTGAAGTTTATAGGCTAGCACTCTCTGAAGAAAAAGTAGTCATAATGTCTATCCTAATCTTGATCACATCGGTGACCAAACATCCCTTGTCGTCGATGTCGGGTAATTCTACGTCTTTTGTCTTTCATAGAACCACCGTGAATATAGAACCTTGAGGTTGATTGTCTTCTACAAATATTTGTCCCCCATGCGCTTCAACTACCATTTTACAAAATGCTAATCCCAAACCAAGTTGAGAAACTTCATTGACGACATTTCCTACTTCATATTTTTCAAAAATGCGTTGTTTCAGATCTTCCTTAATACCACATCCCTCATCTGCTACTTGAATGGTTACTTGTTTAGCAGAATTTAAATCTGTATTAATATTAGAAATTAAACCATTATTGTTTTTATAGTACTCAAGTTGTAAGCTAACGGTGCTATTGGGAGGAGAGAATTTAATGGCATTCGAGAGTAAATTATCAAGAACACGGCGGATTAAATTGGCATCTCCTGATACAGGGAAGTTATTAGATTGCGTATTTACTTTAAAGTCAAGCTTTTTTAAAGCGGCAACGTTATAAAACTGGGAAAGGGTTTCTGAAATTATTTTGTTTAAATCAATTAAGCCATATTTAAGTACCATTTTCCCCGACTGCATCTTTGCCAAGATCAATAGGTCGTTGATCATTAAATCTAGTTGATGACCAGCGGAAAGAATTAGTTTAGCCCGCTCTAAGTTTTTCCCTTCTAATTCACTGCTTATGAGTAAACTGCTACTCATAAGTATCGTGGTGAGTGGATTTCTCAAATCATGCACAATCATATTAGAAAGGTCTTCTCGAAGTTGCATTGTTGCTTCGAGTTCATCGTATTGCTGTTTAATCCGCAACATTGAGCGGACACGCGCACGAAGTTCAACTCCACTCACCGGTTTGGTGACAAAATCATCTGCCCCAGCATCGAGCGATCGCGCTAAATCCTCTTTTGAGGACAAAGCCGTCACCATAATGATCGGAATATGTTTCCAATACTGATCAGACTTAATTTTTTGGCAAACCTCTATCCCATCCATCTGGGGCATCATTACATCTAGCAAGATGACATCAGGTTCAATGGAGTCAAGACGGTTTAATGCTTCAATTCCACTAGAAACATAAATTAGGTTGTACCCTTCGCGGTATAGATGTGCTTCAATGACATCAAACCCATAAGGTTCATCATCAACCACTAATACAGTATTGCTTTCATCCATGTTAGCAATCCCAGAGTAAGGACTTTGAATGTTAGACGAGGAAGCGATCGCAATTTCTAGAACTTGGATAGAGGCTTGATTGCTTTATAGTAAAAAGCAGAAGGTCTTTTACTGGTACGTGGTTGTTTGGGCTGCTAAAGAAAGTCTTAAACTTGATGGCGACAGCTACACCATTAAATGATCACCGATTCCATCCAAATCAGCTATTCATTTGAGTGGGGGTAAACAAACTAGTACAGCGCGGCGAAAATCACTATCGAGTTGAAAAAGCTTACAGTCCAAATGGAAGTTTGCTTTGAGCCTTAGAGCTTGGAGCCTCCTACCTCCTGCCTCGTGCTAGAGAGTCTTCCGGGAAAATTGGTTTGTTATTATTTTCTAGGAGAAATCAGAAGTATTAATGTATTGAGCAATCACATTCACCAACTTTTTCAAACTA
>CBKWLJ010000578.1:0-5106 GCA_966675205.1 uncultured bacterium | reverse complement strand
CAATGAGTGGATGCCGGGACAGGGCTTGAACCTGTATCTCAGATTTCAGAGAACTGCGACTTGCCTATTCGTCCACCCGGCAATGAAATGAATGGCTGCCCCAGTAGGACTCGAACCTACAACCCCCGCGTTAACAGCGCGTGGCTCTACCATTGAGCTATAGGGCAATGCCAGCCCCCCAGGTCAGTATCGAACTGACGACCTCTGGTTTTTCAGACCAGCGCTCTCACCAACTGAGCTACCGGGGGAAGTTTCAACGGAGAGGGAGGGATTTGAACCCTCGTCAAGTTACACTTGATCAGCCGTTCCAAGACTGCGCCTTAAGCCACTCGGCCACCTCTCCAAGTTGACGAGAGCGGAAGGAATCGAACCTTCACCTCTTCAGTTTCGTAGACTGATGTTTTATCCAGTTAAACTACGCTCTCATTGGCGCGGGGACTGAGATTTGAACTCAGATCATCGATTTTGGAGATCGAGATGTTGCCATTACACCATCCCCACATACGATTTGAATTTTGAATCCAAAATCTAAAATCCCAAATCCAAAATTCAATGGGTCGGGCAGGATTTGCACCTGCAACCAAAAAAGGACGATTTTACAGACCGCTGCCCCACAAGCTAATAGGCGGGCCGACCCAGGTAAAAAAGGCGGAGAGGACAGGACTCGAACCTGCAATGGGTTGCCCCATGCTTCCTTAGCAGGGAAGTGCTTTCAGCCATTTCAGCCACCTCTCCAGATAGCCCCAGGGGGATTTGAACCCCTCGTTTCCGCCTTGAGGGGGCGGCGTCCTAAACCAAGCTAGACGATGAGGCTTTGTTTATCAGTAGGAGTAGCAGGACTTGAACCTGCGACCTGTCATCTTATGAGGATGCCGCTCTACCACTGAGCTATACTCCCAGACAACGACCCCAAGGGGATTTGAACCCCTGTCTCCGCTTCGACAGAGCAGCGTCCTAACCACTAGACGATGGAGCCTTGTGTACTGAGTGGGAGTAGCAGGGGTCGAACCTGCAACATTCGCCTTAAGAGGGCGCTGCTCTGCCAGTTGAGCTATACTCCCTTCATCTTTTGCAGATTGAGAGGTCGAGGTGGGATTTGAACTTAATAATAAGTGGTCTTTTCAGAATATGATTAGTTTTGTGATTTATTTCAAATCCCTTCAATGCTGGTTAGCTGTGAAAATCGAACCCGCCTACTCGGATTTGCAGTCCGGTGCTTAACCACTCAGCCACTCAGTCAAAGCTCACAGTTGCTGTAAACACTTGGATACTCGACCTCGTTCATCAATCTGATAGCCCCAACGGGACTCGAACCCGTATTGCCTGCTTGAAAGACAGGTGAATTAGCCCTTATTCGATGGGGCCATTTGGTGGGAGAAGGAAGATTTAAACTTCCCTAATTGCTGTTGAGCGAGGCTGACGGGGCTTGAACCCGCGACCCTCGGCGTGACAAGCCGATACTCTGACCAACTGAGCTACAGCCTCATGACTCAAGCAGCAATTCCCACTATTTATAAGTCTTGATTATTGGGAGCGTAGCAGGTTTTAACCCTGACCTCTTTTTGTAAGAGGAAATCAACGGTTTTTAGAACAGATTTGAGAGAATTCTGTACTAGTACCAGTTGAGCTACGTTTCCCTTCAAGACTTCTGTGCCTATGGCTGTCAGCACAGATTGATGAATTAAATGGGTGCTTTCTTATTCAGTTTTCAAGGTTCAGTAAAAGGACTTCATTTATTTACTCAAAACAACCGACGCTCTAAGTGATATCCTCTGTTGGATATTGCGAATGGCTTCAGTTGTTTTTGTTTGGTTGATGCTTGTAAATGACCTTTTTTCTCGCTCTCTTTCAGGTTTTCGGAAAGGAAGCTTATTCGGTCTTTTGTTTGACTCTCGCTTGGGTCTACGTTGACTGGAGAGTCGAATTAGTAGTAACAACATTGTGATTTCGAGTTGGAGTTTTTAGCTCCGTCCTTTGCTTCACTACATTTATACTACATAAATACTACAAGCAGTGTCAAGGGATTGGGAAAAATTTTTTTGGGAGTTATCGATGCCTTGCTGCTACTGGGATAGAACGAGAAGAGCTAGGGAAGAGTTGCTGAGTAATCGATATATAGCAAAAGGCAAAAGGTAGAGGGCAGAGGGCAGAAGGGATGCATATTGACTGGTCAAAGTTTCAGTATTTGGCAAGAGACCTCATCGTCTTGGCAACTGCTATATATAGTGCAAATCTTTCTTTCCTTAGTTGTGTAGTAAGAACACCTCTAATAGAGTCAAAGGAAAGAGGAGGTAGCATCACTGTGCTACCTCGTCTGTTTGAATGGACTAATGTTTAGCGCAGCAGCGCGAGTTAGGGAAGGCATCTAGTCCGGATTTGAGATTCTTCCCAGAGTTTGAGGAGGAAGAATTCAACGGCGTAACTCATCGATGTTACAAACACGCCTTCCTCACTATCGACATCGGATGTCATCCAAGTTCCTTTGAGGCTGACTTCGATGTATTCAGCATCGCAGACACAGAGCGCGATCGCATCTTCACCTTCTTGTTGCCGTTCTAGATGACGCAGGTGTGGCATATCCGCTGGCAGCAGGAACGAAGCCGTGCTGGGTTCAACGCAAAGGGGTGTGCCCGCTCTCAGCGCTAGAACCACTCGTGCCGTCACCCACTCCTCAAGGGGTTGAGCCAGACGCTCTAGATAAAAGCCATTTTCGGTATAAGTGAGTTTCAGCATCAGCTAGTCTCCTGCTTGTCCAGGTTTAATTGCTGTTCACGCCAGAACTGTTCCGCGAAGGTAACAGTTGGGTGCATCGGCGCTTTAGGCGGCGTGCGTAGTATCATTCCCACTTGTTGGGGAGTGTGATCGCCTTTTCGGCTATTGCATCGCTCGCAAGCTGTAACTACGTTGTCCCAAGTGTGTTTTCCGCCTTTTGACCGAGGAATTACGTGATCGAGTGTTAACTGTTTCGTGCTACCGCAGTATTGGCAGCTATGTTTGTCGCGTCTTAAGACTTCCCGCCGATTCACTGGAGGGACTCTCCAAACCCGCTCCCTATCAGTAATCGTCAAGCGAATGTGTTCCGGCACTAGCAGCACAACACTCGGTGAATGTACGGCATAGCCTTTACCGCTTGCTAAATCCAGGGGTTCCGCTTTCCCCGTTACCAATAGGGCGATCGCTCGCTTGATGTTGACTCGACTGACGGGTAGGTAGTTCTTAGAGAACACCACCACCGATTGCCTTAACACTTCAGTTGCGCTCGTCACGGTTTGGACTCCTTATACTTAAAAACCCCCGCATCTTTTTATTAAGAGCGGGGGCGGAAAAACGTTTATGGTTTTCTCGTCCTATGTGGGTAAGGCGCTTTTTCGCCTGTACCTCCCGCTGCACCTGTCTAGTTGAGGAAAGACTGCCAGAAAACTTCTGGCGTCTTTATTAATAAATTGATTATCAATTCCTGCTGTGGGCTGTTCTATCGCGCTATATCTGCCCTCATACAAAAATTCCACCCGTAATGCTTCTGAGTACCAACCTCGAGGGTCAGTAACATCGTGACATTGGGTGGAGAGGGATAGATGAAGGCTCACAGAAGGTAATTAATGAAGATGAATTTGAAAGCTGACTTTTACATACTACACTGGTATTACAAACATGTCCATATATTTTGGAGAAAAAAGATGATGCGTACACTCACCAAAACTGCAACCACCGACATGGAAGTGACCAGCATCCGTTTAGAGAGAGAACTCAAAGAAAAGCTCAAAGAACTTTCAGGCAATCAAGGCTATCAAGCTCTGATACGGGATGTCCTCTGGCACTATGTACAGCAGAAATCTGGTGATTATCGCCCCGAATTTTGCCAATCAGATATCCGGGCCAGCATTGAAGCAGTAGCCCAGCAAGAAGAACGCTGCGTACTTACAGGCAAGTTTATTCGACCAAACGAGCGGATGTTATTAGGGTTAACGGCAACTGGGGATATGGTTCCTCTAAGTTTAGGGAGTTTATCGAATGGCTAAAATCACACTTATATAAAAATTGGTAGGGGCACTCACCAAACGGGTGCCCTCATTACTTTTTAAACTCAGGCGTCGCGAACATCTGCACCGCATAGGTTTGACCTAACGGGCCGACAGCTATTCCATAGCCAAATCGGGTGTATTCGGGAGTGAGGAGATTGGTTCGATGCCCATTACTATACATCCAGCCGCTTTGAAACCCTTCCAGTTTGCGATAAGTCAACCCTAAGAGTTGCTTGTCACTACGAACAATGTTTTCACCAACTCCGACGAACAAACTGCCGCCGACAGAAAGGAAGCGATCGCGCGGAGTTGTTCCTTCACGAGAGATATGGTCAAAGTATTGGCGCTTGAGCATATCCTCTGCATGGAGTTGCGCGGCTTTGGAGAGTAAGGGGTCTTCACTCAAAGGCTGGACATTGTTGAGAGTGCGATCGCGATTAACCAGTTGTAGAGCAAACTCCCTGGACTCCGATAGAGAGCGTAATTGATTCGCATTCAAGGGGGTTGCTAGTGCTTTTCCGATTTTCCAGTCTGACCCTCCCGGTCCATTGTATAGATCTGAATCCCCAAGCCCTGGGGGTAAGAATTCCCGCCAGAAGTAGCGGATATCGAGGGGGTATCCCCGTAAAAATTGGCTGATGAAATGAGTGGTTGGCCCTGAAATCACAACTATTATGATGAAAAGCAGGTATCTCCATCTCAGGTTTGCTTGGTCTTGTGCTTTCTTCTCATACATAGACATAGATTTGAACCCTGAAACTCTTGAGCAATAACGAGAGGATGATTGATCTAGTAGATATATCTCTCACTCATGGGGAGCTTATGCAAAATCGAACTCACCTTAGAAATGAGTAGGTTACAATTGACGTCCTGCATCATTGTCAATTTGTAGAGGGACTGTCCCGTATCGTTGAGGGAAATGTCAAGACTTAATCATTAAGGGCACGACAATGTCGTGCCCCTACGGAATCCTACTAGGGTTGAAAACTGTAATCAAACCCATAGCAGTTAATTGTAGGAATGAGCTTGGTTAACGGGACTTAGACAAAATCTAGCTTAAAAACAGGCTCAAACCCAGTCACCG
>CBKWLJ010000577.1:0-5121 GCA_966675205.1 uncultured bacterium | reverse complement strand
TGATTCAGCGCAATTTACTCAGCCAGGAAGCTAAAGAGTTATTTGAGTTAGAGCTTTCAGAGGCTATTTGGCGCTTATACCGAGTGCGGCGAATACGAGGAGGTAGGGTTCCTTATCGTTCTATCCAACCAATTTTCTCAGGCAATAGCGCAGCGTTAGCGACGCCAGGAGCGTCTCGCACTGCTTGTGAAACTCAACTCAAGTTAGAAGCAGCTCAATACAACGTTGAACTTCGCTATTGCCAGCACGGAATTGCTAGAGCAATTATCCCAGTTTTTGGAGAGGACTGTGAAGAATTTCTAGTAGCTGCCCCTGGCGACCCCCAAGCTAAAGAGCGCAAATCATTTCAATCTCTTTGGGAGCAAAAGCAAAGTCCCTATCAACAGTTAGAGTTGTTTGACTTGTAATAACGAGCTAGCGCTAGACAACATGACTCTTTTGTAGGAGCTATAACATGAGTTATTGCAGAATCTGCTCAGACCTAGAAAATATTAAATACCGCTGCCGTAGTCGGTTAGTGTTGTGTAATTACTGCCACGAAGAGACTCCAGAAAAATGCACCAAAGCTGAATTCTCCCTCGCTACTGGTATTAGTCAGTCTGACCCATCTTTTCAAGGATTTTGGGAAGACTATAAATACAGCACCTATGGCGACCCTAATGAGTACTGGCAGGCTTGCTAATTACTTAGCTAAATAAAGGGTCGGGGGAACTCGACCCGAACAGTTCACTCGCTCATTATACGGGCGAAATGGACAAAAAAGGTGTGGCTATATTTCTGGTCGCACATGAAATTTCTTTTACCTAAACGGAGAACGAGTAAATGATTACTAATCTTTCCGTAACTAGCAAACAGATCGCTGAGAAGTTTGGTTGGTTCGTCGAAGTTTCTCAATGGAACTATGCCAAAATCAACACTCGCACCAATTTGTCAATTTACTTGCAGTTTGTTGGTCGAGATATCTCTATAGTAGGAGGAATTCAGACTGAATCCTGTTTAAGCAAGTTTGAGTTGAAAGTTTCCAAGGAAACTGATGCTGCTCATATTGCTCATCAACTAGCCAGCCAGCAACTGGTACAAGAAATTGGAGCTAAGATCAGATGCCAAAATACTCAAGCCTACATCATCACCACTGTTATGCATTATCCGGAATTGGGAAAGCAGGAAACTAAAACTATTGTGGCTGAAATCAAGTTTCCTCATTTAGGCGATCGCATTCCTAGCTTGACAACTCAGCTTTCCCATCTTCTAGCCCATCAATTCACCAATGATAGCGGTATTCCCATTGAGTTGAGAGTCAGACTCCATAACCCGATTGCTTCATCTGAATATAGCAGTTAAACTGTTGTGTCGGTTCAAGAGTTCTGTTTACTTGTAGCCCTCTTTGGAGGGTTATTTTTTCTATTACATTTATCGATAACAGCAATGTTTCTTGGCTAGCGCGGATTAGGGCGATGTTTTCCTTAAGGAGTTAGCTATGCTTAGTTTCGGTAAAGTCAACAACCAGTTTGTTGCTGTCTTCGATGCTATTGATGGTGCGAAGCTATCAGAAAATTTAGCTTGGTTACGTCGTAAAGGATGCGTGTTTATGACACAGTCGAATGGTTATCATAAGACTTGTCGAGTTGTGTTTTCTCGTATTCCTGCTTCAGTGTGCCTCAAGTTATCTGAGCGTTTCATGTCTATCTCCATTCGCTAGTGCCAGCTAGCAGCAGCAGTGCATTTCGATGCCTTGCTGCACTTTTTTTTACAGGCTCTTTTGATAGCGATCGCCTAGAGTATACTTGGGTTATTAGATTGCGAGTAAATTAGCCCAAATCTTTCGGAGAGCCAGCTCTAAACCTTCTCCAAAATGCTAGCGCGGAGCATTTAGCTTTTTAGGAAATTAATCCCATGAAACTCAATCCTCTCCTCACCGTTATCTTCCTATTCATTTGCTCTATTTGCCACTCCATTCCCAATATTGAGCAGATTCTAGATGTAGCCATTCCGGTTGTAATGTATGGTGGCTTCATTCTAGTTTTCATCTTAGACATGGTTCGTCATTTAGATTTGCCGCCCAATGAAATTCCTCATCCTAATTACGACCTCGCCTTTGAAGACTTTCCCGCTACATCCAAGCCTTATACAACTTATGCGATTGCATCTCCATCCCTAACTGCCACCTCTCCACGCAGTTCTCTCAAGCTTTATCCTAGTTAAATATTAGAAGGCTCCAACACCTCTCCTCATCGTTGGGGCTTTCAACCTCATTGAATTTTTTTAATCAATATCAGGCTAGCGCCAAACATCCTGATGTTTTTAGGTGTTCTAGTCTTATGCTAGAAATCTCATGCCAGAACTGTAAGAATTATACTGAACCTGCACACGACGATAATCTTGTTTGTGCTATTAATCCTGACTGTGTAGATGATGCCAGGAGTTGTCGGCATTACGAATCCATCAGTCTGCCTGTTGTTGAGCCTAATATGATTCAGCAGGCTATTGCTCTGCGATGGCAAACCCAATTTGAAGCCTGGAAAGCCAAAGCTGAGAAAGAAGCTGAGAATCTAGGAGTTGAAATCCTGATTGAAGAACCGCCAGTTCCGACTGAGTGGATTGTTCCCAAAGCTTTGGAGCAGCATATTCAAAGGATTTTGCCAGAGGTTCTCTTTCGGCTTCAGAAGTATCATCCTCAATATGCAACCCTGACGGCTCAACAGGTGGCGATCGCACTTATCAATTACGCAGAGCTACAGATGTTTAATTGGTGTATCTCAAATCCCAAGAAGTTGATTGAAGCTGACTATATAACTGTCACTTTGAAGGAGGATTTGAAGCGCATCTCAGGTAAAGCATCAGATTCAGATGAGGACTATATGTTCTAACGCCATTAAGTAAAGATTACGAAACCTTTCGTTAGGAATAGCCCTGGCTCGGCTGGGGCTTATTTTTTGCTAGCGAAAGCTAATGCGGAAGAGGTTGATGTTTTCAGGTTTCAGGTATGAGCAACTACGCCAACAATATCAAAATTGTCTCTCTGCGTGGAAAACTTAGCTCAGAACCCGGATGGGTTGATGTCAGGTTAGATAGGACTTCGCTGTTGGGCAATCCTTTCCTTTATGCTAAAGAAAACTTGCGTGAGCAATGCATTGCAGCTTTTCGTAAATGGTTGTGGGCTTGTATCAAGTCTGATCAGGCAAATGAGGGTGATACAGTCATAGATCCAATTCAGTTTCTAGTTGAAGGTCTTAGTATTAGTACAACTTGGAAACGACCTACAGCAGCTCAAGTTGTGCATGAGTTAGCAGAACTAGAAGGAGCGCTGTATTCCGGTTATAAGCTAAGACTCCTCTGCTGGTGTGGAGAAGGGCGCTGTCATCTGGATGTGGTTAAAAACTGCTTACTTTGGATGCTATCTAATTAGGGAGCTAGCTGGGAGGTAAATTTTAAATATGACCACAAGCTAGCGCGGATAAATTCGATGTTTTGAGGAAACTCTTATGGGCGCATTACTAGCTCCTGAAGTTCATCTATCCGATTTCCAGATTTTCAATGATTTGGATAAGGGATACTTTAGTGTGTACTACAGGGGTACATGTTTGTTGAGTTTCCTAGATACAGGCAATTGTTTTGGTTTCATCGATACAGTGATGCAGTACCCGACACAAGCCGCTTTTTCTCAAGAAATAGAAGAGTTTCTCGCTGCTCATGAGTAATTAGTCTTCTGTATCCTTGCCCTCTTTGGAGGGCTATTTTTTATAAGCATCAGCTAGCGCGGAACAATTTGACGTTTTGCCTCACGGGAAAATGATTAACCACATAATCCTTCGTACAATTTATGCAGAAGTTGAAGCTTATAGAGTTTTCTCAATTCCTGTGCTCATTGTCAACTTTCCAAGGGATATTAGCGATCGCCGCTTCCTCTGGCTCATTAACCGGGGCTACTCACCTGCTTGTCCTGTGTACTGGAAACCGGAAATAATTGGCGATCGCCCCTGTGATATTAGACTCGGCTTATTCCGCACTCGAATGGGAGATTCGACCCGAGTGGAAGCAGCTTATGAGTAAGTAGTAGCCAGCCATTAGTAGCCCTTCGGGGCTGCTGATTTTTTTTTCAGTTAACAGCAAAAATGACCCTGAAAGCTAGCGCGGAAAAGTGCGATGTGTTTTTGGAGTATTCCTGCTGTGGATTACATCTTCCCTGAGCGTAACTCATTGGAATGGCACTATATGCAAGGTAGCCTGAAGAAAGCTTTAGCAATGGCTTATCCAGACTATTACGAATGCATCTTAAGATACGCCCAGTTCATGGGGCCATCCGTTGAGCCAGGATACCACTGCTTCCAAATAGATGGCTGCCATCACCTGATTGGAGACATACGACTTTGTGTTGAAGTCCCTTTCTCTGAGCAGTATAAGCAGAATGCAGCGCTAGTTAGCAAAGCGTTGATTTTGTAGCTTATGCAAGTCCTGGTTGACGCCAGGGCTTAATTTTTTTAGCGCAGCGGTAGCGACACTCTTGAGCGTCAGCGCAGATCGCATCATCTATATTTTCATCCAATCCAAAAGGTTCACATCAGCTAGCGCGGATGAGGTCGATGTATTGGGATGATGCTGATGAATGCATTCGATAGATTCGAGATAACTCATCAATCGGGTCACGGCAGTTTCATTATGCGACGGCTATCACCTCATGTTTGGGTCTGTGTTGCAATGAACGAAAATCACCGTTTTGCCGCCAACTGGACTAGAGTAAATGATTATCCTAAACCCTTTGTAGTTTATATCGGCTTCAATCCAGCTAGACCTGCTAATGACCCAGACAACATTGAACTCTGGATTAAGAAGCTGAGAAGTCGCATCCGGTTTGAAAGATGTGAAGGCCCTCGCAAAGGCAAAGCTGATCGCACAGGTATGCCCAAAGAAGCCCGATTCTATGGAGTTTCTGCTAGAGATACCTTAGCGATCGCTGCTGAAGATACGATGCCGTTTTAAACCTATCACCTTGGATGCTCTTGCTCTTAGAGCATCTTTTTTTTTTAAGCATCAGCTAGCGCGGATTAAACCGATGTATTGAGAAAATTTGATGCGCCGATATATTCCGTATCATGCCGTTGCTAAAGTCGCTTATTACTTTGG